>CAYRHU010000065.1:0-20264 GCA_964424155.1 uncultured Chitinophaga sp. | reverse complement strand
TGCGCGATTCGGCGGGTACTCAACCCTGGCAACCCGCCGGTTCCTATTTTATCACCCCCCTGGGCGACCAGGTGGAAGTAGCGGAGGATAACCTGCGGGTGATCAAACTGCACCTGCCCCTGAAAGATGGCTTTAGCTGGAAAGGCAACCGGTACCTGCCCACCGACCCTTATGGCCCCATTTACAATTTCAGTAATGACGATAATATGGCCGACTGGGATTTCGCTTATGACGGAGGGCCCGCTTCCTTCAGTTACGACGGAAAGAACTACACCGACGTATTCACCGTAGAACAGGTGGATGAATCGTTCAATGTACCGATCACCAGCCCGGGTTCGTATGCGGCGCGTTCAAGATCGGTGGAGCGCTATTCCAAAAACATCGGTCTTGTGTACCGGGAGTTTGAGATCTGGGAATACCAGCCAAATACCGGGGGCTCCGGTGGTCCCTATAAAACCGGATTTGGCATAACAATGTGGATGATCGATCATAATTGACCTTTGTGGAGATAAATTTGTCGAACCGTTTTCAATGAAAAAAATTCTACTCCTTGCCGTTATAGCCTTTGTCGCCGAAACGAACGCATTCTCGCAGTTCAGCCGTTATGTGGTCAAGCTTCGCAACAAGAACGGAACCCCCTATTCCCTTTCCGCGCCGAATGCTTACCTGTCTCAAAGGGCCATCAACCGCCGCTTACTTTACAATATTCCGCTCGACAGTACGGATCTGCCGGTCAATCCGGCATACGTCAACCAGATTAAAGCCGTGTCAAATGTGACCTTGCTCAATGTGTCCAAATGGCTGAACGCGGTGACCATTCAAACCACGGATGCGAATGCCTTAACTACGATCAGTAGCTTTCCCTTTGTGGAACTGGTTACAGGTGTGGCAGCCAGGGAAAGTACCGGCGGTCGCGGACCGGATGACAAGTTTGAAAGGCCCGGCGATGAACTTCCCGAACCGCCTGGTGCGGAACGCGTTTCAACCGATTATTTTAATTACGGAACAAACTCCTTTAATGAAATCCACCTGCACAACGGCGAGTTCCTGCACAATATCGGTCTGCGGGGCCAGGGCATGCAAATAGCCATGCTGGACAACGGATTCAACAATTACACTTCCCTGAAGGCTTTTGACAGCGTAAATGCCAACGGGCAGATCCTGGGTACCTGGGATTTCGTGGCCCGTGAACAGAACGTGTCCAACGACGGGAGCCATGGCATGTCCTGCCTGTCCACCATTGCCGCCAATATCCCGGGCCAGTTTATTGGGAAAGCACCCAGGGCCAGTTTCTGGTTATATCAAACGGAGGATAACGCCAGTGAATACCCGATCGAGGAATTCAACTGGGCCTGCGGCGCGGAGCGATCAGACAGTTCGGGCGCCGATGTGATCTCTACTTCACTCGGTTACGGATATGGATTCAGCGGGTCGTTGCCCGACTATCCTTATGCATGGCTCGATGGAAATACCACGATGTCCGCAAGGGCCGCCGACCTGGCCGCCAGGAAGGGTATCATGGTTTTTGCCGCCGCGGGCAATGCCGGTACGATTGCGTGGCATTATATACTTACACCTTCCGATGGCGACAGCGTGGTGGCCGTAGGAGCTGTGAATGCCGCGGGTACCGTAGGAAGTTTTTCCAGTTACGGACCTTCCGGTGACGGACAAATAAAACCGGATGTCGCTTCCGTTGGCGTAGCCGCATTGGTACAATCCACCGCCAATACCGTGGTGACCAGTAACGGAACCTCTTTTGCCTGCCCCAATATGGCGGGATTGGGTACCTGTCTCTGGCAGGGCTTCCCGGAATTCAACAATATGAAGATCGTGCAGGCATTGCGGATGGCGGGACATAAGGCCGCCACACCCGATGACCGGGTCGGATACGGGATCCCCAATATGAAACTGGCATTTTCGAATCTGCTCGCGGAGTATGCAACCTCTTCTTCTTCCGTAAGCGGTTGCCGGATCACGGTGAATTGGAACAGTAAGGACATGAGCGCGATGAAATATGAGATCGAAAGGAAAGCTCCCGGGGAACCAGGTTTCTCCAAAATCGGGGAGATCACTGCGCAACCCGGGGCCCTGCTGGCCAACCGGACTTACCAGTATCACAATGACCTGGCAGCCGGCTCATCAGGCAGCTATTCTTACCGGATCCGGCAGGTTATTGATACGGCCATTGCTACTTACACCGCTGTGTACATAGATACCACCCTTATCCAGGTCGCTGCTCCCTGCGTAGCTGATCCCGGAAACGGGGCGACTCTGGTAAGTATACGCCCCAACCCGGTTTCGGGCAATACGGTAACGCTGATAGTGGAAACACCCTCCGCTGTGAATCATATGCCGATTGCCATATTTGACGGTAAAGGCAGGATGGTGATGCAGCTAAAAGAATCCAAGTTTGCGGGGCGCAAAACCATCGACATACCCGTCTGGAAATTATCGAAAGGCAAGTATTATATCCGCGTTATGGATGGAGCCAACCTGCTGGGTGTGGCTGAAATGCTGAGACTATAATCGATTCCGGCCTGAATAACATGATTATTATTTAGGTCTATGGTGAATACACGCACGGCGATACTCGCATTTAACTGTCGTACCGCAATAACGAAGCGAACATGGTATCCGCCTTTTGCTCATAACCCGTGAACAATTCAGTCTTCACTTCGCGGAAACCATGCTTTTCTTTCAGGAATGCCAGCGCTGATTCGTTTTCTTTTTTAAAAACAGAACAGGTGATATAAAGCAAGTGCCCACCGCTTTTTACATACCCGGCTATATTGGACAGGATTCTTTTTTGCAACGAAGCATACTCCTCAATCTTTTCCTTTTGAAAAAAAAATAACTGTTCGGGTGTACGGGACCAGGTACCGCTTCCGGTACAGGGGACGTCTGCAATTACCAAATCATATTTTTGAGCCGGCAACCCGGTACCCGGAACAGCCAGGTTGGATACAAAGCTTTTATATTGCTTTATACCGGCTTCCGAAAAACGCTTTTTGAGATTATGAAGGATCGATTCCCGAACATCAGAAACGGCCAGATTGATATTGCCCAGGAGATCCTTTACCATGATGGATTTACCACCACTGGCGGCGCAGCAGTCCCATACAGCCATCGGGGCTATTGATAATGGTGGATCCAGTAAGCGCAACAGGCTTCCTGTTTGCTGGGAGCTGAGATCCTGGACAACGGCTTCTTTATTCAATTGTATGACAGTATCAATTTTTGAGGAATTCGGCAATGCCAGGATGGAGTCACCAATGGAACGAAAAGAAATTCCTGCTTGCCGTAATTTTTCCGGTACGATATATTCCCATCCGGGGCGAAGCCGCAAAAAGAAGTCCGGCTGCACCAGGAAGGACGCGGAAAAGGCATTCACATCGATACCGTCGCTCAGGTCTTCCTGCCATGGAAACAAGTTAAGCGTGGTACCATGACAATTGAGGACTGAACATTTAGTTTCAAAGGAGGATGCCGCATGCTCATTCCATTCCGGCCTGACCGCCCGTAAAAAATCATTGGGAGTTTCGGCACAAATGAAAACGGATTTCAGTATCCTGTCGGCCGGTGCCTCTTTTTCAAAAAGACGGCCCGCCCGGAAGTAAGCATAACAGATGGCAGCAATCTCTTTTCTGTCGCGCGACCCGAATTTCTTTTGCCCCGCAAAGAATTGTTTCAAGTGCGCGGCAAAAGGAACTGTTCCATGGTAGGCTGAAAGGACCGAAAGAGAACTGTTGATATAAGAAAAATAACGGCTCACCCTGCAAAGTAAGCCAAGCGGGCGCGTTTGTACAAATACGGATGCGGTGGCTCGGGGGCCGGGTCGTTGAAGATTCCGGCTGCCATCTGCATTTGATCACTGGTAAAAATATTTCGAAGCGGTCAGGGTAGCACCGGGGTTTCTTGTTGCATAGGACGAATCCGGCTTATTCCTGCTGTTGTAGATATACACATTATCCAGCGTAAAATCATTCCCCGGTGCAATCGAATTGGTAACAACGGTGCGGGTGGGATTATTGGCGCTGAAAAGACCCGCCCGGTTCAGCAGGATGGCTTCCTGCCTGATGATCAGCGGATTTACTTTTGTGTCATACGTATACTTCTGTGCCGCAGCTGGTGTAAGCGGTCCGCCGGGAGCAGTCACGGCCTCTTGAATCACAGAATCGAGTTTGGCGCTGTTGGGAGAATAATAATAATTATTCTTCAGCGCCAGCATCGGGGGTAACGGGATGGGTAAACCGGTCGTTTGCAGGTAATGCGCATCACTGCTGATCCGGCCGCCAGCGTCATAAGTGTAAACCGCGCTGTCGAGTACTGTGAACCCGGCAATAGTCGTGCTAAAAACTGAAGATATATATTGGAATGTACCCGTGTTGTAATTAAAACGGGTTTCAATGCTGTCAATCCCCAGGAGCAGCAAGGCGGATGATTTCTGTACGGTGTAAGTGATCACCCCCTGCGCATTTCTTTTTATTACCAGGTCATTGTCTACGCTCACACCCCCGGCAAACCCGGTCGTTTTTTCCCTAACCAGTCTGCCCGAAGCATCGTAGCTGTAATCTACCTGGGTGGAATCGGTTGCACCGGTTTTTGATTTAATGCTGACCAATCTTAAATCGGGACCGTTACCGGTACCCCAATCGATCTCTTTTTGACATGCGACTACGGCTATCAGCAGGAATGTGGCGGCGAAAATGATCTTTACTTTCATTGGGTATTTATAATTCCAGTAATGTTTTTACAGGATCTTTTCCGATCAATAATTGTTCCGGGTTTTCCAGCAGTTCTTTAACCCGCACCAGGAAACCCACCGACTCCCGGCCGTCGATGATGCGGTGATCATAGCTTAGTGCCAGGTACATCATCGGGCGCACAACCACCTGCCCGTTCACGACCATCGGCCTCTCCTGGATCTTGTGCATGCCGAGAATAGCGCTTTGCGGTATATTGATGATGGGGGTGCTCATCAACGAGCCGAATACACCTCCGTTGGTAATGGTAAAGGTACCGCCGGTCAGATCTTCCGTCGTAAGCTTGCTGTCGCGGGCCTTCGCCGCCAGCTCGGCCACTTTCTTTTCGATCTCTGCCATGCCCAGGCTTTCCACGTTCCGGATCACCGGTACGGTAAGACCGCGCGGGGTACTCACGGCAATGCTGATATCGGCATAATCGTGATAAACAATCTGATCCCCGTCGATATAAGCGTTTACATTTGGCCATTCGGAAAGGGCGATGGCGCAGGCCTTGGCAAAGAAGCTCATAAAACCCAATCCCACGCCATGGAGTTCTTTGAACTGATCCTTGTACTTGTTCCGGATTTCCATGATGCGGCCCATATCCGCTTCATTGAACGTAGTGAGCATCGCGGTAGTGTTCTTTGCCTCCACCAGCCTCTTCGAGATCGTTTTCCTCAGGTTGCTCATTTTCTCCGTCCGGGTCGTACGGCTGAAAAGCTCCGCGCCGGCAAATGCTTTTTTGCCCGGTTGGGATAAAGCGGCCAGTACATCGTCTTTTAAAATTTTACCGGACGGTCCGGAGGGTTTAACTGTTTTAGGATCCACTTTTTTATCAGCGATGATGGCCGAAGCCACCGGGCTCGCTTTTATTGTTTTTTCCACCGGAGTTTCTTCGGCTGTTTCAAAAGTGACTGTCGGTGTCTTTACGGGTTCCTTTTTCCGGGATGTTTCTTTTTTCTCCGGGGGTTTGGTTTCCACCGGGGGGGTACCATTACCGGAGGGTTTGGCCGCCTTTTCATCGATGCTGGCCAGGAGGTCACCGATCTTCAGCGTATCCCCTTCCTGAAAATTACCCAGCCGGATCACACCGGATTGCTCAGCGTTTACCTCGAATGTCGCCTTTTCACTTTCCAACTCGGCGATCACCTCATCCCGTTCCACATAGTCGCCGTCTTTCTTGTTCCATTTCAGCAAGGTTACCTCACTGATGGATTCCCCTACGGCCGGAACTTTGATATCTGTCATACGATCGGTTTTCAGTTTAAATGGTAAACGCAGTTTCAATCAGTTCCGCCTGTTCCTGCAGATGCACCTTGTTAAAACCAGTGGCGGTGGATGCGGACGCCTGTCTTGCGACGATCCCGAATTTAAAGGACCGAAGGTTCATCTGCAGAAAAGCTGCGGCCCCCATGTTCAGGGGTTCCTCCTGCACCCAGAACCAGGCAGCATTCTCATATTTATTATAAAGCGATTCCAGTTGTTTAAACGGCAGGGGGTAGACCTGCTCCAGCCGAAGAATGGCGATATCATCCCGTTTCTCTTTTTGCCTGCGTTCATCAAGATCAAAATAGACCTTGCCGGTACAGAAAATGACTTTCTTCACCCTGGCCGGATCGGCACCGGGGTCATCGATCAGTTCCCGGAACCCCCCTGATGTGAATTCATTCATTGATGAATAACTGCCGGTATGCCTGAGGTTAGCCTTGGGTGAAAAGTTCACCAGCGGTTTCCGGAAAGGCCAGGCCAGCTGACGGCGAAGCGCATGAAAGAAATTGGCTGATGTAGTGATATTGGTCACCACCATATTCTGTTCGGCGCATAATTGAAGGAAACGTTCCATTCTCGCACTGCTGTGTTCCGGTCCCTGGCCCTCATACCCGTGCGGTAGCAGCAGGGTCACCCCATTCATGCGGTTCCACTTTTGCTCACCCGCCGCGATGAACTGGTCTATCATGGTTTGGGCGCCATTGGCGAAATCGCCGAACTGCGCCTCCCAGATCACCAGTGCGTTGGGATTGGCCAGGGCGTACCCGTATTCAAATCCCAACACCCCGTATTCACTGAGTAATGAATTATAGATCCTGAATTTACCGGTGGCCCCCGGAATATGAGAAAGCCGGTTATAGGGCTTATCCGTGTTTTCATCACGCAAAGAGGCGTGTCTGTGTGAGAAAGTGCCCCGGCGGACATCCTGGCCACTCATCCTGACATCCTTTCCTTCCAGCAACAAACTGCCATAGGCCATCAGTTCGCCGGTTGCCCAGTCCACTTTATGCCCGGTTTGAAATAATTTAATCTTGTCCTGAAGGATCTTCTCCACCTTACGAAGGGGTTTGAACTCCGCCGGCCATTTCATCAAAGCATCAAAAACTTTTTGGAAGTCATCGCCGCTGATGGCTGTTACCGGGGACAGGTCAAAATCTTCCGGGGCCGCCCGGCGAAGTTTTTTCCAGGCCAGTTCGGGTGGCTGATAGTGATAAGGCAGCGGATTTTGTTTAACCTCATCGAGACGCTCCTGCAGATCGGCCCAGAATTTTTTCTCCATTTCCTTTGCCAGTTCCTGCGCATCGGGCTCGCCGTTTTCCAGCAGGTACTTTACATAAACTTCCCGGGGGTTGGGATGCTTGTCGATCAGCGCGTACAGGTGAGGCTGCGTAAATTTCGGATCATCCCCTTCATTGTGACCGTGACGGCGGTAACAGACCATGTCGATAAACACATCCGAATTGAATTCCTGCCGGTACCGGGTGGCAATTTCCACGCACTTGATCACCGCTTCGGGGTCATCGCCGTTTACATGGAAAACGGGCGCCTGGATGGCCGCCGCCAGCGAGGTGCAGTAGTCGGAACTCCGCGCATCATCGAAATCGGTAGTAAAACCGATCTGGTTATTAATGACAAAGTGAATGGTGCCCCCTGTATAATAGCCCTTCAGGTAACTCATCTGCAGTACTTCATAAACCACCCCCTGTCCTGCTATGGAAGCGTCGCCATGAATAAGGATGGGGAGTATTTTGTCGAATTCACTGTGATACATGATATCCGCCTTGGCCCGGGAGAAACCCACCACCACGGGATTCACCGCTTCCAGGTGAGAGGGATTGGGCATCAGTTTGAGATGGATCGTTTTATTCCCCGTCGTCTGCACTTCACTTCCATAACCCATATGGTATTTTACGTCGCCGCTGCCCATGGTTTGGTCAACCCGGGCCGTACCCTCGAATTCACTGAAGATCTGTTCATAGGTTTTTCCCATGATATTGGCCAGCACGTTCAGCCGGCCGCGGTGAGCCATGCCGATGACCACTTCATGCACGTCGCTGTCGGCGGCCGTGTTGATGATCGCGTCCAGTGCGGCAATGGTGGTTTCGCCCCCTTCGAGTGAGAATCTTTTCTGACCTACATACTTGGTATGAAGGAATTTTTCAAACATAACCCCCTGGTTGAGTTTTTCAAGTATTCTCCTCTTTTTATCAAGGGGAAGGGGCTCCATCATGGTATGCTCGATAGCGTAAGTGAGCCAGTCCACTTTTTTGGGATCGCTGATATATTTGAATTCGAACCCGGCATGATAAGCATAACAATTTTCCAGGTGTTCCAGCAATTTTCGAAGGGTGCAGGTTCCGAGCCCGGCCAGGTTTCCAACCTGGAATTCCTTATCGAGATCTGCTTCAGTGAACCCATAAAAACCAAGATCAATATGAGCCCCCCGGTCCTTTCTTTCGCGGATGGGATTGGTGCGGGCGATGAGGTGACCTTTGTTCCGGTAACCCAGGATCAGGCGGTAGGCCCGAAGTTCGCGCATCCAGTCCACATCAACGGATGAAATAACGGGCGCAGTTGCCGCCGGTGCAGTTTCGGCATGTGGTTTACCGTTGCCTTTAACGGGCGCATGGCTCACCGCAAAATCAAATCCTTCGAAGAATTTCCTCATTTCCGGGTCTACGCTGCCCGGATCCTTTAAAAAATCACGGTAAAGGCTTTCAATAAATGCCGGGGAAGAATGGGTGATATAAGAGAAATCCTTCATGAAAGTAAAATGTTTGAACTATACAGCTACGGGGTCACAAATATCGTTGAAATAACGGAAAATGGGGGCTCATTTTGAACGGGTTAGAAGGGGCAGTGCCGTACCCGGATCTGTCCAACTACAGATAATTCCCTGAAAATTAATGACTCCCCCGGGTCTTAATTAAGACCCTGAAAATTTGGTGATTAAGCCCCGCAATCCTACCTTTGCCCTCCCAAATAAAGGGGTAAAAATTTCAAGAATGGCTAATCACAGCGCTACCAAAAAAGATGCCCGCCAGGCGGCAAAAAGAAGGGAAAGAAACAAGTATTATGGCAAAACAACCCGTAATGCCATCCGTGACCTGAGAGCGGCCAACGGCAAGGAAATGAATGAAAAATTACCGGAAGTTGCCGCTATGATCGATAAACTGGCCAAGCGGGGTATTATTCATAAGAATAAAGCCGCCAATCTCAAGAGTAAACTGACAAAGAAAGCCAACGCGGCGGCAAAATAAGTTCCCGTTAAATTATTTAAAGGGCATCCCGGACCGGGATGCCTTTTTTTTGGGCCCTTCTTCCAAACGCGGTTCCGGCCCGGGAATCAATGACCGGTACGAATTGATATCCTGCCCCGGCCCGCGACGCACCGCAACTGATGCAATCGTTCCGGGCTTTCTAATAATAATACGATATTTATACCCCTCAGTGGTTTTATAAAAATCCCTGACTACCCCGGACATCAATAATATAAGTACATGAAAAGATTCATCCTGCTGACCGCCCTTGGTTTTTCCGTTTCTCTGTCCGCACAGGAAATAACAACAAAGTTTGAATTAACGGGCGGCCGGCAAACGCCAACCTATTACGAGATCATTGACTGGTGGAAAAAACTCGATGAAAAATCCGGCAAGATCAAAATGCTGACCATGGGCATGACGGATGCCGGTTACCCGCTGCATATCGTGGTGGTGGCGAATAACGGCGATTATAATTTTCCCAATATCCGAAAGCAGAATAAACGAATCATCCTCGTCAACAACGGTATCCACCCCGGGGAGCCGGATGGTATTGACGCCAGCATGCTTTTCGCGAGGGACGTGGTGACCAACAAATACAGGATCCCCGATCATGTAGTGGTGGTGATCATTCCGGTTTACAATATCGGGGGTTGCCTGAACCGGAGCGCCAATTACCGGGTGGATCAGAATGGACCGGAAGAGTTTGGGTTCCGGGGCAATTCGCAGAACCTGGATCTGAACCGGGATTTTATCAAATGCGATTCGAAGGATGCCCGGGCATTCACCGGGATTTTCCATTTGCTCGACCCCGATGTATTTGTGGACAATCATGTAAGCAACGGGGCCGATTACCAGCATGTGATGACCCTCCTCACCACGCAGCATAACAAACTGGGCGGCGTGATGGGAGATTATCTTGAAAAAGAGTTTGAACCGGCGCTTTATGCGTTGATGAAACAAAAAGGTTACGACCTGATCCCCTATGTAAATGCGTTTGGGGATAAACCGGAAAATGGCTGGCCCGAATATTGGGACAGTCCCCGCTACGCCAGCGGTTTCGCGGCCCTCTGGCATACCTTTTCTTTCGTACCGGAGACCCATATGCTGAAACCGTATGAACAACGGGTTCAGGCAACCTATGCCCTGATGAAAAGTTTCATCGAGTTCACCGGCAAGAACAGTGAAGTTATAAAAAGACTCCGGGACCTGACCAAATCCGCCATATCCACACTTACGGAATTTCCTATCAGCTGGTCGCTCGACCGGTCAAAGTTCAAGGAAGTATTGTATAAAGGATATGAATCGGGGCAAAAGACCAGCGACGTTTCCGGGTTGCCCAGGTTATACTATGACCGGAACAAGCCTTTTGAGAAAAAGATCAGGATCTTCAACTATTACGCGGAGAAAACGGTTGTTCAAAAGCCCAGGGCTTATATCATTCCGCAGGGGTGGTGGAAGGTGACCGATTTACTGAAATTGAATACAGTGAAGATGGAGCCGTTAAAAAAGGATACAACGATCGAGGTGGAAGTGTATAAGATCGAGGATTACAAGACCCTGCCCCGGCAATACGAAATGCATCACCTCAACAGCGAGGTAAAGATCAGCAGCCAGATCCGGAAGATCGCCTTTCGGAAGGGTGACTGGTTTATACCCATGGACCAGCCAGCCAACCGTTTTCTGATTGAGACGCTCGAACCTCATAGCGAGGACTCCTATTTCGCATGGAACTATTTCGACGCCATACTGGGACAGAAAGAAGGCTATTCGGGGTATGCCTTTGAGGATATTGCAGCGGAACATTTGAAGGAAAACCCGGAATTAAAAACCAAACTCGAACAACGCCGGGCAGCAGACACCGCTTTTGTGAAAAATGCGAGGGCGCAACTCAACTTTGTTTATCAGAATTCAAAATGGTTTGAACCGGCGTATATGGTTTACCCGGTGTTTCGGGTGGTGGGAGGTGAAAGGTGAATAGTGAATGGGCAATGGTTTGACTGTCGTAGGGGGCTACAGCGGGCAGGACCGGTTCAGGCAGTTTCCTTTAGCAATTCCTTCTCTACCTGATTTTCTTCCTCTTTCCGGTCGATACGTTTGAAAATAAACCGTCCGATTATCATGCTCGTGCAAAGCACCAGGATGCTCAGGTATCCCACCCAGTTATAATGGGTGATCCTTCCGGATTTTTCTGTGATCACGATAGCGCCGGCGGATAAAGCGGCGATTCCGCTCCCCAACTGCTGTACACTTCCGTTCACGCTCATGAAACTGCCTCTTTGCTCCGCCTTCACCACTTCGCTGATCATGGCCTGAGCGGTGACGGCCCTTCCCGTGCCCATAACGAACCAGGCGGCAAAGAATACAAGCACGATGACAAAATGCACATTGGGCATGCCGGTAATGATCAGCACCATGAAGAGCGAGAGAAAAACGGACCAGGAAAACACGGGTAGTTTGCCGATCCTATCAGAGTACCTTCCTAAAATCAGTGCTGCTGCCATGGAAGCGATCCCCCCCGACAGGTAGATCATCGGGGTGAGGTCTTTGGAGAACCCCTTGTTGAATTCCAGGTAAGGATTGATAAAGGGTATGATCAGAAAATGTCCCATCATCAGCAACCCGGAAAATATCAGCGCGGATCGTTGTTCGGGAACCCTGCAAACGGTGATCAACGCGTTAAAAATATGGGTGCCCGGAGGTCTTTCCTTAATATGACCGGTCATGGAAGGAATGAAACGGAGGATCAGTGGGACAAAGACCGTGGCCACCGAAGCGATCAGCAAAAAGGGAATATGCCAGTTCAGTTTAAAAAGATTGGTGAGATAGAGGGAAATCGGCACCCCGAGTATAGAGGCGGCTGCGAAAGCGCTCATAACCGCGCCCATTGCCCGTCCCCTTCTCTCATAAGTAAACAGATCGGACACGATCGAGAGCACCTGTGCCCCGATAATGCCCCCGAAAAGCCCGGCCAGGATGCGTGCTGCCAGCAATAAACCGAAAGTTGGCGCGATGCCGCAGGCCAGGGTGCCCAGCAGGAACCCCACGTAGGCGAACAGCAGCGATTTTTTACGGTCGTACCGGTCGATGAACATGGCGATGGCCAACCCGGAAACGAAGGCGCTGATGGAATAACTGGCCACGAGCAGGCTGAACTGGAAGGCGGAAATGCCCAGTCCCGGGATCAGGTAATTGCCCAGGGGCATCATGATCATGAAGTCCAGGATATGGGTGAAATTCAATCCTGCCAGGATGAAAAGTATGATCCGTTCGGTTTTGGTCATGAATTTAAACGGGCAAAGATAGTCAGAACCGTAGCAATTGCCTTTAAAGATGGCAGTCATTCTCTTTTAGGGAAAAAGAGGCAAGTTTTAACTGATTTACAAAAACCCTTCACTAAACTGAGTGGATTTATGCAAAAATGGCAGCCACCGGATTCATCCAGATGAAAACGGGACTCATATTACCGACCTAAGGAATCAAATAGGTGCATATTCATGCCATATACCATGTTGCACCGGTTGTGCTCCCTGAAAGATGGATCCGGGAGCCATTCCGTAATGATCCGCGAATTGCTGCAGCCTGATAAAACTTAAACAATCTTTCCTCTTATCGCTGCAATCACCGCCTCGCTTTTGGAATGAACATGTAATTTTTCATAGATATTGCGGATATGTCCCCTTACAGTGTCAATACTGATAGAGCATGCGTGTCCAATCAATTTGTAACTCATGCCCTTGACCAGGCAGGACAGGATTTCCTTTTCCCTTTCAGAAAGGTTGAAACTGTTCACCGGCACGTTAGTTGATTCAGTGGCGATCATCTTTAGCACTTTAGCCGCAACCGAAGGGCTCATTGGAGCACCGCCATCCTTAGTTTCACGGATAAACTCCAGAAAACGGGCAGGGCTCGTATTTTTTAAAATATATCCCGAAGCACCTGCCAATATGGATTGAAATATTTTATCGTTATCCTCGAAAATGGTTTGCATCAGGATTTTCAGGTCCGGGTATTTCTCCCGGAGTATCCTTACCGCCTCAATGCCATTGATTCCCGGCATCTGGATATCCATTAAAACGATATCCGGCCTGGTTTCTTCTATGTTGTGCAACAGATCCAGGCAATCTTCAAATGCGCCCCCGCAATAAAAACCATCGGTGCCATTGATCAGCTGGAAAAGCCCCTGGCGAAGACTTTTATTATCCTCAAAAATGGTGACTCGAATTGGCATAATGGAGTTTTAAACGGTCATTTTTAAAGCGACGGTGGTTCCATTGCCGGGACGTGAATCAACCTCGAACTGGGCGTTCATATCTCCCGCCCTCTTTTTCATATTCCTTAACCCATTTCCACTCGTAAATTTCCCGGTATCAAATCCTTTCCCGTAATCACGGATCAATAAACTCAAATTGTTTTTTTCGCTTTTGATTTCGAAGAGCGCTTTTTCCGCGTTTGAATATTTTACCAGGTTGTTCGTGGCTTCTTTGAAAATAAGGTAAAGATTTTTCTTCACTTCCATCGGGAGCTTCATTTTACTCACCGTTTCATCCGCCCGGAACTCAAAATCTATATTCTTTGCGCCAAGAAGCTCGAAGGCAAAACTTTTCATACGCAGGATAATATCCTCGAACTGATCGTTCTCCGGCTTGATCGTCCATACAATATCCGCCATGGCATCCAGCATTTTTCGCGAATGATCGCCGATAGACTCTAGCAGCGGGACAACGTCTTTCGATTGCTGCTGGGCCATCTGGGAAAAGATCGAGATACTGCTCAGGGTGCTTCCGATATCATCATGAAGATCGCTGGCGATCTTGTTCCGCAGTACCATTAATTTCAATTGCTGACGGTTGCGATAATTCCTGTAAATAAAAAATGCAAGTACCAGGAGAAGGCCGACTCCGGCAAACAGGAATTTCTTTATTTGCCGTTGTTTTTTTAATTCCAGGTTTTGTATATCTTTTTCCTTTTCCAGCAGGGAAAGCTGGTTTTGCTTTCTCTCCACCTCTGCCATTTGATTAGCTTTCTCAGTACTGTCTTTTTGCCTTTCAAGCGACCGGATGCTTTTTTCCTTGTTGAGCAGGTCCAGTTCATTCTCCTTCAGTAAAAGGTCTTGTTCCTGCTGATGGCCCAACAGTACCTGCCTTTCCAATTTGGCATCGGTCACCGCCTGGAGGAGCTTTAAGGAATCCTCCTTCCGGGTGAAAGAATACTGCATTTGAGTTTCCCGGAGTTTATTTTTCAAGTCGTTCCCTTCCAGGCTGTCACGGTAGAGGATATAATTCCGGTAATTCTCCAGGGCGGAGGGGAGATTACCGGCAAGGCTATCGACCCGAAGCATCATGGCATAGGTTTCCCTGATGGTGGTGTTGATTTGTTCCTTTTTGGCAACCGCCAATGCCTCTTCAAGAAACTTCCGGGCATTAGGAATATCCTTTAAATGGAAATAAATGATACCCAGGTTCAAATAAGCCAGGGAAATGCCATCCGGGTCCTCCATTTCCTGGTATAATTTAAAGGCATCCTGGTAATTCTTTAACGCCTCGCCGAATTTTTCCTGTTTTAATTGAATATCACCAATATTCGTTTGAGCGGCGGCTATGCCACTTTTGGACGCTGTTTCCTGGCTGATCTTCAGGGCGATCAAATGATTATTGATCGCCTCAGCATATTTCCCCTGGTCGTCATATAAGAAACCAATATTGAAATACAGATTTATGTTGGCAGACCTGTAGTCAGCCTCCTCGTTCGTCCTGATCGCCTGTTCATAATACCTGATTGCCTCCCCGTACTGCTTTTGATTTTCATAGAGAAGACCGATATTGTTTTGAATCCAGGCGATCCCCTTTTTATCCCTGATGCTTTCAAATATGCCCAGTGCCCTTGAATAGAATTTCATCGCTTCCTTGTAATCCTTCTGGACCCAGTAAAAACGGCCGATATTCCCGCTCACAAAAGCAACACCATAGTTGTAGTCATTCCTTTCATAAATACCCAGTGCTGTTAAATAATTCTTCAGGCCTTCGATATAATTACCTTTCCCCATATGACCATTCGCTTCCGCGTTATAAATCCCACCCAAATTGTTTTTTGCCTCTTTCATGCCTTTTTTGAAATTCAGCTTTTCTGCCAGCCGTTGCGCCTCGGTCATAAATTTTCTCGCTGAGGAGAGTTGGTAACTACGCACATACTGCCGGCTCAGGGCATTTAGTGTATTTACCCTTGCCGTATCTGCCTTTTGCGTTGCGAGAACTGCAAGCAGTGAATCCGTATACTTATCCTGAGTATGACAATCCTTAGAAAAGAAAAAAACAAAGAAAAATAGGAGAACAACCCATTTTTTCATTCCAAAGGCTTTAATATTTAACTGAAGCTGAAAAATCTGCTCATGCCGGTAATCTTACGGATCCGCGGGATAATCCTCTTCAAATTAATTAAAATAATCGTGCCTGAAAAATAGCATATTCATGCTACCTCCAAACGACTCCCGGCCCAAAACAGCAAGGTCATGCTATTGCGCGAGGCGTTTGTAAGAAATACTTTTAACCGATACGCTCCCTAAAGAAAATACTAAACCAGGTCTGATCAATAGCAACCGTCTTAGAAACCTTCCAACACTTGCAATCTGTATAGCGCATAATGGCCCGCTTATTTTCTTATACAGGTTGCATATAGAATGATCCTGTACTGGTTTTAGTTCTTCCGGCAATACTTCTCCCATGGCCAGGATCAATGGGAATGTTACAAAACCAGGTAGTTTATTTGCCGGGACTAATAAATGAGTTTATCATAACAAAATCAGGGAAAGATGAAAGCACAATTTACTTTTCGAGCCGCCAAATTCAAAAAAAAGGCGATATTAATTAGCCTCATTTCGATCTTTACGTTTACCGCATGCAAAAAACAGGAAGTTACGGGAAACATTTTTTATGAGTCTTCAAAGCCCCCCGTTCCTTCACCCATTACTACTGGCCCTTGCGAAAACAGACTTGTGATAAATGCTACACTGGTTCCGCTTGGCATTTTATCATCCGCCCGGACGTATATCACTGCTGCTTCCGCAGACAACAAAATATTATTTATAGGCGGTTGGCATGCCGGGCAAAATTGGTGGAATGAGCCCGTTCCGGTAGATATTTATGACATTTCAAGTAATACCTGGTCCTTCAAGGCCCTGTACCCGGAGAGTCCAAATTTCACGCATTTCAGGTTCGGCGCCGGAGTTGCTTCTGTTGGCAATAAGGTTCTTATCGGCGGGGGGGGTGATGGCTTTGGTGATAACCAGACTTCCAAAGTTGATATTTACAATGCTTCTACAAATACCTGGACTATCCAGCACTTAAGTTCAGAAAGACAGA
The DNA here is from genome assembly GCA_964424155.1 of uncultured Chitinophaga sp. Taxonomy (GTDB): domain Bacteria; phylum Bacteroidota; class Bacteroidia; order Chitinophagales; family Chitinophagaceae; genus JJ008. The sequence continues at coordinate 3,632 of CAYRHU010000065.1, read as the reverse complement.
GCCTCACGGCCGCAACTGTAGGCAATAAAGTATTATTTGCCGGGGGGTATGGATATCCCGACGGCAGTAATTGGGAGTGTTTTAATACAGTGGATATTTATGACAATAATTCAGATACGTGGTCTTCCGCCATTTTGAGCGAAGCAAGGATGGACATTAGCGCCGCCGCCTCCGGCCAAAAAATCTATTTTGCCGGTGGCCGGACAACCACCTTTATTTCTAAAACCATTGATATATATGATGCCGTCACAAATTCATGGTCTGTCTCGCAATTGCAATACCCAAGAACAGGCATGGGAAGCATTGCTGTTGACGACAATGTTTATTGGGCATGTGGTGCCTATTCGCTGACCAACTCATGGTGGGCAAACAGTAATAATGTTGAAATCCTTAATACAAGTACGGGCAAATCATCCCTCGAATGTATGCACGCAAGAAGAAATATTACAGTGGTAAAAAAGGATGACAACATCGTTTTCTTTACAGGCGACAGAAACGATTCAAGCAACGGTTTTGATTTTGAAATCTATAATACTTCAACAAAGAGCTGGTCGACCGGCAGGTTGAATCAAAAGCTATTTAATGCTGCCGTCATTTCTGTAAATAACACAATTTATGTGGCGGGCGGTACGGATGGAAATACTTATTTCAACCAGGTTTGGAAACTAACATTTTAATTTTTAACAATGAAACCAGACTTTGTCTCTTACCGGCAATTCAGGTGTTTGTCATTATTAATAAAGGAGATTAATATCATCCTCCTTATAATTACACAAAATTTAAAATGCCGTTTTCGTTTTCTTATATATGTTTTGCCGGCCCTCCCGTTCTTTCTTGCTTCCTGTAAAAAAGAAATATCCTGTGTTGGTTGTATAAAAGTCAATTTACCACCGATCGCAAGAGCGGAGATGGATAAAATTATTATACCCCCACAGGACAGTACAGTCCTGGATGGCCGTTTTTCTTTTGACCCGGACGGAAAGATAACCGGTTATCAATGGGCTAAAGTTTCAGGCCCTGCCTCCTTTACTATTGCCAATCCAACACAACCTCAGGCAAAGGTTTTAAATCTTACAGTTGGCATTTACCGGTTCGAGTTGAAAGTAACAGATAATAATGGAGTTGTTGCCAGGGATACAGTTTTGATAAATGTAACTTTCAATCGTCCACCGATATTCAATGCGGGACCTGATCAAACTATCACATTACCTTTCAATTCAACTACACTGGATGACGGTAATTCATTTGATCCTGATCAGGATATAGCAGCCTATCTGTGGGCCAGAATTTCCGGGCCGTTCTCTTATACGATCAATGATTCCTACAATTCTCAAACCCAACTTTCAGATCTTATTGAAGGTATTTACCGGTTTGAATTAAAAGTAACTGACGCCGGGGGGCTTATATCAAAAGATACAGTCATGATATCTGTCTTTATGCCAACCACAACTGAACACATTTTTAATGACCAGCGATTGTTCAATACATGTTATGACCCAAGTCCGGGGATGTGCTGGATTAACGGTGATACCCCATCATACGGGGTTTCCATACTGGATACGGGTAATGTATTACCTGATACTGGCATGGCCGGTGTATATGTATGGGTAAAAATGGATACTTCAGCTGTATGGGAGTGTGTAGCAGCTAACTGCTGGCAGTTTCCCGATCCAACACCCCAAACGAATTTCACATACTGTCTTTCACCGGGTGCATTGACAGTTTGGTCCTAGTTCTTTACCGGGGAAAACCTGGAAGGCAGGAAAATGGACGTAAGAATAAGGTTTTAATTATTGCATTGATTAATGGTTTGCCTCGATTTGAATGATGAATTACAGTGGATAAATTAAAATATGCAAATGAAAACAAAGCTTGTTTTCCAATTGTGGGCATTTTTTTTAAGTGTCTTTATTTCCTGCAGTAAAGACAGCGGGAACAACGGTAATATGGGCGTTCTTCCGGCGCCGGCGCCAGTACCCCTGCCCCCTTCACCACTTGCAGGTTTGGAATTCGAATTTACGGGATTGGATTGGTCTTTTTGGGATTCCGGTTTCCCGGACTGGGATGAACTTTCGGTTACAACAAACCCGCCCAGGGCTGATTTTTTTCAGAATAAACCCGGCTTCTTTTATAACGACTATATCAACGCCGATGTCACAATAAAGGTTGATCCAGTATCAGGTTTTGAGCAGGTACGTCCGGGAAGTTTACCTGATCCCAATGGCCAGTACCGCTATACCTACAATGTAATTGCCCCCAACCTGGTTATTTGGGCTTCACCCAACCGTCGTCTCGAGTTAATGGGTACCAGGGCCATTGTCCGCGTAAGGTTCAAATAAAATAAGATCGCAATGATAAATGACTGAGATGGTGAAAGGGAAACAAATTTTTCTGGTATTTGCCTCTGATCCGCTTAATAAACACTGAAATGAAATTTATTATTCTGTCAATTTTTCTGTGCTTCATCTTTTTTTCATGTAAAAAAGAAGAGTCTTGCACAGTTTGCCACACTGGTAATAAAAATCCCATTGCCAAAGCAGGTCCCGATCAACATATTTTCTTACCCGTAGACAGCGTCTTGTTGAATGGCGGAGGATCAGGAGATCCGGATGGAAGCATCACTTCCTGGTTGTGGACCAAAATTTCCGGTCCGTCTTCATTTTATTTTTTCTTTCCGACAAAGCGACAAACAAAAGTAGGCAACCTTGTAGCAGGAGTATATGCATTCGAATTAAAAGTCACTGATAATGATGGCTTAACTGCAAAGGACACAGTTATTATTACTGTAAATTCTGTCAATCATCCTCCGGTAGCAAATGCGGGTCCTGATCAAATGATTTATCTTCCGGCAAACTCAACCACGCTTGATGGCAGTCAGTCATCTGATCCGGATGGCAATCTGGCTACATTTCATTGGTCAAAAATTGAAGGCCCTGCTTCTTTTACTTTATTTCAACCCGATAATATTCAATCATGGCTGGCGGATCTGGTTGAAGGCTCATATAAGTTTGAACTAAAGATTACTGATTCTGCCGGTTTCATTTCCAGCGATACTGTGCAGATACGTGTATTATACCAGGGTACAACAGAGCTTGTTTTCACCGGGCAACATCTCATTCTCGCCTGCTATGATCCTAATCCCGGAGTTTGCTGGATTAACGGCGATTCGCCATCCTACCGGATCGATATACAGGATCCCAATAACACGTTACCGAATCCTACCATTCCAAGCCTAAACGTGTGGATCAAAATGGACACTTCTGCAGTGTGGGAATATGTACCCAAAAATTGCTGGCGTTTTCCAGATCCATATCCGCAATCTAATTTCACGTATTGCTTTACTTCGGGTACTTTGTCAATAGCATCATGGTTTTTTTCCAGTGCTAATCTAACAGGCAGGTCAGCAGATATCCGGGTGAGGTATTAAACGTATAGAAAACATTGCCAGATAAATACGCAGGCGCAACGATCCAAGATCAGTACAGTTACGGATTACCAGAAAACGTGATGGAAATTGAACATTGCCTATTGAACATAGATAAAACAAAAAGGCCCCGGAATTAACCAGGGCCTTTTGAATGAATATGGCAGCTACCTACTCTCCCGCATTGTGGTGCAGTACCATCGGCCAT
>CAYRHU010000064.1:0-20317 GCA_964424155.1 uncultured Chitinophaga sp. | reverse complement strand
AAGATCCCGGGATTAGTGTACTACATTAAATAAACCATTGATAATGAAACGTATTCTTCTTAAAAGTTGTTTGTGCTTCATGGCCGCGGCGCTAATTGCCGAGGGTGCAGATGCCCAGCGTTCGGGCAGGAGAAGGACTACCAATCCGCAAACCAATCCCGCGGACACGACGGGGCAGCCCAATGTGCAGCAGAATAATAACCTGCCCCCGGTGAATTATAATCCCTACGCGAACATTCCCATTACTTATGATACGGCCAACCTGAACAATAATGACGTGAAGAAGTCATTGCGGAATGAAAATGCCTTTGACAAATCCAGCCTGACACAGCGCACCCCGCTTCCTTATGAGCACCTGCGCTGGGATGATGCCCTGTTTGCCGAAAAAGTGTGGAGAGAACTGGATCTCAGGGAAAAAATGAACAAAGTGTTCCAGTTTGAGGCGACAGATGATAACGGCAGCCAGATCTTCATGGATATCCTGCTGAAAGCAGTAAATACCGGCGAAGTGACCGCATTCGCGGATGAGCGCTTTACCACCCCGATGAGCCTGGCCGAGGTACAACAGCTTACTACCGGCACCAATGATACGGTTCCCCAGGTGGATCCCAACGACCCCAGCAAGATCATTCGTTACGTAGTTACAAGGGCCAGTTTCGACCCTAAGAGCGTAATGAAGATCAGGTTGAAAGAAGAATGGGTGTTTGACCGCGAATCGAGCCGGATGTTCTGCCGGATACTCGGAATTTGCCCGTTGAAGACATTGTATGCCCCGAATGGCAAGGAAAGAGGCGTTTCCCAGATGTTCTGGATTTATTATCCCGATATCCGGGCTACGCTTGCCCGTTATGAAGTGTATAACCCCAAGAATATGGGACAGAGCCGCATGACATGGGAAGAGCTGTTTGAGAGCCGTATGTTCAGCAGTTACCTGGTTAAATCCACCATGGATAACCCGGGCAACAAGATGATCAGGGCTTATATAAAAGATCCTATCCTGGCGCTCCTGGAGGGTGATAATATCAAGGATAAAATGTTCAATTTTGAGCAGGATCTCTGGTCGTATTAATCCCCGGTTTATTTACTTTCGGAATATTATTGAAGCCCCTGAAAAGGGGCTTTTTCATTGGGCAAGTATTTCAGATTCAACCTTAAAAAAAGTTTCAAAAATCGTAAAAGTCCTATAGGAAAGTTGGGGAATTGTTGTATTTTCGTCTCGGTTTTTCATAGGATATTGGATTTTAAAAACGGGGCTGGATTTCTATCCGGGCCCCATTTTTTTTGGCCCCCACACCCCCTAAAGGGGGCTTTAGACTCTGATAGTTCCAAAATCACTAAAGTATTCGGCAGTTTCCTGTTAATCTTACTCCGAAAAATACCTGACAATAGTTCTCGCTTTTGTAATTCCTATCCGTTTTCCTAACTCTATTTCTCCCTTTCCTTCTCTTATTATTTCGCGGATGTTCTTTATCGACTTGAACTCTTTCAGCAATTGCGCGGACGTGGCTTTTCCGATACCGGGAATGGATTCGAGTTCATTGGTAAACGTGCCTTTACTTCGTTTCAGGCGGTGGAAGCTGATGCCGAAACGGTGCACTTCATCCCGGATACGCCGGATCAGCTGGAGGCTTTTACTGTTATATGGCAGCTTCAGCGATTCCTGGTCGCCGGTAAAGAACAATTCCTCTTCATTCTTGGCGAGACCTACCAGGGTGCTTTTTCCCTGTATTCCGAGTTCATTTACGGCTTCGGTGGCTGCGCTGAGCTGGCCTTTGCCCCCGTCGATGATCACCAGCTGGGGAAATGCCCCGCCTTCCTCTTTGAGTCTCTTATAACGGCGGTAAACAGCTTCTTTCATGGTGGCGAAATCATTGATGCCTTCCACGGTCTTTACGTTAAAATGCCGGTAGTCTTTTTTACTGGGCACCCCGTTTTTGAAACAAACCATGGCCGAGACGGGAAAGCTTCCCTGGAAATGGGAGTTGTCAAAGCACTCGATATGTACAGGCAATTCCTGCAACTGCAGATCCGACTGCACCTGTTCCAGCAGGGCCTGTATGTTCCGGTCCTTCGCCCCCAGTTGCAGGCGTTCCCTGTTTTTCAGTTCTTCCAGGAAATAGCCCACATTCTTCTGCGACAGTTCCAGCAGCTTTTTACGGTCCCCGCCTTTGGGAACTGTAACCTGAACGTTTTTCTCCGGGTAACCGATCGGGAATGGAACAACGATCTCGCCGGCATCGCTGCTGAATCGGGCCCTCATCTGGGCTACAGCAAAAGGCAGAATCTCTTCCGGCGATTCATCGAGATGGGTTTCGGCTTTATGCGTGTGCGTTTGTATGATGGCGCCATTGCGTACCATCAGGTAATTGATATAGGCGGTTTCTTTTTCTTTTTGTAAAGTAAAAACATCCAGGTCGCCGGTCCGGGCGCTTACCACCACTGACCGTGCCTGGTAATTTTCCAGGAATTCGATCTTTTTTTTCAGCAGGGCGGCTTTTTCAAATGATAGTTGCCGCGACTGTTCTTTCATCTCTTCTTTAAAGTGACGGATCACGGGGGCCAGGTTGCCCCGGAGGAGATTTTTCAACTGGGCCAGATCACCCCGATAGTCTTCCTCCGTCTGCAGTCCTTCACAGGGTCCCTTGCAGTTGCCAAGATGATATTCCAGGCAAACCTTGAATTTCTTCTTTTGGATATTGACCGGGCTGAGGTTGAGCGTACAGGTACGGAGCGGAATGGTTTGACGTATGAATTCCAGCAGTTCCCTGACCTTTTTGACTGAGGTATAGGGACCGAGGTATTCGGATCCGTCTTCCGTTTTTTTCCTGGTAAAGAAAACACGGGGGAAATGTTCTTTCTTGATGACCAGGTAAGGATAGGTCTTGTCATCTTTCAGGTTGATATTATACCGGGGCTGGAACTCCTTGATCAGCGAGTTCTCCAGCAGGAATGCGTCCTGTTCCGAGTTTACGATCGTGAATTCGATCCGGGCGATGCGCTGCACCAGTTCATGGGTCTTGTAGCTGGTGAGTGTTTTGGTGAAATAGGAACTGATCCGTTTACGCAGGTGTTTGGCCTTACCCACGTAAAGCAGTTCATCGCGGGCATCAAAATATTTATAGATACCCGGCTGCGCGGGCAGGCTTTTGGCAATTTGCTGAAATTCGGCGGACGTCATTGTTCAGAAGGCTCGTTCCAGGTCACTTTGGTAACCGTTGTCTTTTCCGGTTTACCGGGTTGCTGGCGGGTTGTGATCACCTGGAAACTTTTATTGATCTGCCAGAGCATTTTTTTCTGAAGAAAACTGTCGCGGTTGCTGATCTCGCGGATGATGATGATGTTATTGATCTTCGCGTCCTGTCCGGGCACCGGCGTGGCCAGCAATTCCTGGCTCTTGATCTCTTCTTTTTCGGGACGGAGCGGAACATACCGGAAAATTACCCGTCCCAGCAATTCATCATAACGCGTGGGCTCTTCCCGGTAGCGGGTGGCCACTTTTTTTTCTCCCAGGTCGGGAATGCTGAGAAAATCGGCCGCTTCCTTCGCGAATTCCTCGCGCGGGATATAAAAAGTATCGGTCCGGGTGCTGTCGTAAGTAACCGTTTTAACGATCGGGTAAAGGGAAGTGTCAACATCGGCCACTTCGGCCTTTATCAGCGATAGCACGGAAATGAACCGGGGTCCGGTCTTCGTGGTTTGTATGCAGGAAAACAGGATCATAATAAGCACCCATAGGAGGCCGGGGAGACGAAGGAATTTCATGCCCTAAAATTAGCAGAAAGAAAAATGAATCGGCTGCAAAAGAAAAACCCGTCAATACCAATGACGGGTCTTCCATGCAGACAGTTAGTGCGGGTTCTATTTGAGCTGTATGCCCAGTTTTAATCCAAAATCAAATAGATGTTCCTTAATCGGGTAATTCTTTACAAAGCTGGACATGGTCTGGTAACGTACCTGGGGACCCACTCTCCAGTGAACTTTACCCGTTGTATGGGCTGAGAACAGTTCAAAACTGCTGTTCAGGTTCCATTTCCGGGTGAGTGATGGCATTTCCGCGTAATTCTTATAATCGGCGGAGATCAGGTAAGCGCGGTTATCCAGCACATAAGTAGGCTGGAGCGTGGCCGCGATGCCGAAATAATTTTTGTTTCCGTCCGACAATTTCAACTCGGCGCCCACCGGTACGGAAGCGGAGAAATAGAAATTCCGGAGCCAGTTTTCATTATAACCGTTCGTGTTTCGGTAATTGCTGACCGTGCGTACACTCCGGTCGGTAAGCGCAATGGTCGCCACTTCGGCGGGGTGGCGGTAAGCTTTGATATCATACTTGCTGACGGAGAACTGTAAGCCCGCGGTCAGGCTGAACCATTTCGAAAGGGGATAGGCCGCGCGTACCCCCAACTGGAATCCCAGGTCGGGCCGGTGATTGACCATTGTATTGACGTCTGTCGGGTAATACACGGCAGGTCCGCCATTTACAAAATTGTTATAACGGCTGGCCGCGATGAAATTCGCATTTTCCGACAGCGACCTGTAGCTGATAGTGGGTGTAACATAAAGTTGCCATTTCAGGCTTTTCCTGGCCAGCTTTTGGGAGCTGTTCTTCGCGATCCTGTCTTTCATGACCGGTATTTCCGCTTCCCTGTCTTTCTCTTTTTGCGAAGCCTGGGGGTTGACGGATTGGGCAGGTTTATCTGTTGTCACAGTCGACGTGGCAGTAACCGGAGCTGTCAAACCGGTTACTGAAGCTGGCACCGGGTTATTGTTGTCATCTATCCTGTTTGGCTGATTCAATGCCACGGGCACAGGGGTATGGACAGAAGAAGTTTCGGGCAGACGGATTGTGAAATTGTTGTTGACCGTTTCATCAGCCGGCTCGTTATTTTCCCCTGAGTTTACGGGAGCGCTGATGGAAAAGAAATCTTCCTGAAGTCCCTCCGGAGCGCTCGTGAACGGGTCGTTGATGTTGCCGGATTTTACCGGGCCCGGGTTGTTGCCAGCGATTTCCTTTGTTTCCATTCCCTTTGTCAGCTTTGCGGAAATGGCAGGCGCAGGCAGGTAAGCCTGTTTATTGTTTTTATTACCCGGAAGCAGCATCACCCAGGTAACAAGGGAGGCTGTGAGGAACAACAGCGCCAGGCCAAAGCCCAGCCAGCGCCGGCGACGGTCGTGCAGGGTATCGCTGATACCCTGCCACACCCGTTCAGACGGGATCATGCGGTATTGATCGGCATTCTGTTTCAGAAACCGTTCAAAATCCCTGTTGTTCAAATTACTCTCCATAGACAGCGGTCGTTTAGGGTACGGTTAATTCTTAACGGCGGGCCACAGCCGCCAGCCAATCCGTTTCCGGTTTGGGTTTTTGTAAAATTCTCTTACGGATCAAAATATCTTCGAGCATGGCCTTCGCTCTCGTATACTGGCTCCGGCTCGTGCTTTCTTCAATATCCAGCATGTTGGCGATCTCCCGGTGACTGTATCCTTCCACCGCGTAGAGGTTCAGTACGGTGCGGTAACCGATGGGCAGTAGCCGGATGCATTCCACGACCTGCTTGGCCTGGATGATCGCGGGCACACTGTCTTCCCTGACCTGAACCCCGGTGGCATGAACGATGTCGACGCTTTCGTTGAATTTCTTGTTCTTCTTCAGGATATTGATACAGGTGTGTACCACGATCCGGCGGATCCATCCTTCAAAAGCGCCCCGGTTCTCAAACGTGTGAATCTGTGTAAAGACCTTTATGAAACCCTCCTGCAGCATATCCTCCGCATCCTCCCGGTTGTGTGCAAAACGGTAACAGACAGCCAGCATCTTGGGGCTGTACCGGTTGTACAGTTCCCTTTGCGCGGCGGCCTCGTTTTTCAAACAACCTTGTAAAATGGCTTCCTCGGTCATAAATACCTGTTGGCTGCCTGAAATTAGACATTTTTGGTGTACGATAGCTGCATGTGATTGTAAAATCTGGTAAAAAAAGATACGCCAGACAAAAATCAAGGAGTTGAATGTCAGAATTTTATTAAGAAAACCGGGCCGGATTCCCAGGTACAGAACCTGCTCCGCATACTGATACAGGATAATGATTCTGAGGCCGTCATTCAATCAGAACCGGCCCGGTTATGATATGCCACCAGGGGAAAACGGGTAACCTGGTTGTGGATCAAACTGGTTTGAACGCCAAATACCATTTCGATAAGCTCTTCTGTAAGGATGGACGCCGGGTTGCCCTGCGCGGCCAGTTTTCCCTGTTTGAGGAAAAAAAGGTTATCGGCATACTGAAGCGCAAGATTGAGGTCGTGAATAACCGAAATCAGAATCGTATCCCTGTTGAGCAATTCACCGGCCATATGAAGGAATTCATGCTGGTAACCGATATCCAGGCCGGTAAGGGGTTCGTCGAGAAAAAGGTAACGCATTTCATTTGAACGGGTTTCCCAGATCTGCGCCAGTGTGCGCGCAAAATGCACCCGTTGTTTTTCGCCGCCGCTCAGAGTCAGGTAATTTCTTTCCCGGAAGGCAAGGAGCTGGAGTCGGGACATGACTTCTGTACAGATCCGTTCATCATTCCGGGTGGGCCTGAGTTGAAAATGCGGATACCGGCCCATCATCACCACTTCTTCCACGGTTAAAGGAAAATGCAGATCAGGTGACTGACGCAACACGGCCCTGGATTTAGCCAGTTCTGATTTTTTGAGGAGGGTAACCGCAATGTCATTATAATAAACTGACCCCGTGTAATCATTTATTTCCCCGCACACAGCCCTCAGTAAACTGGATTTACCCGATCCGTTGGGACCCAGTATTATGTTGAATTCACCGGGCCTGAATTCCGCGTTTATGTTTTCCAGTATGGTTGCATTTCCCGCAGTATACCTGAGCCCTTTTATTTTAAGCATGTGACCCTCCTTTTATTTCCAGTGATTGAAATTGACGGAGCAGGATGATAAATACCGGGGCCCCGACGAGTGATGTGATGATTCCAACGGGCATTTCGGCAGGTGCAAGTAAAAGCCGTGCACCCATATCCGCCAGTGTCATTAAGAGGGCCCCGGTTAGTATAGCGGCGGGCAGGATTTTTTTGTTATCGCTACCCAGTAAAAGACGGAGTATGTGCGGAACGACCAGTCCCATAAATCCGATCACTCCCACAAAAGCAGTAGCCACGGAAACCATCGCGGTATTAAGAATCAGGATCTTTTTTTTCAGCCTTACGGTATCCACTCCCAGGTAGGTGGCCTCTTCTTCCCCGAGCAGGAGCGCGTTCAGTTGTTTGGAGTACCGCAGGGACAGACCGAAAATCAGGGTCGCCACAACGCCTGTAATCCCCACCTGTAACCAGGATGCGCCTGCAAAAGTGCCCAGATTCCAGAAAACGATGCTTCTTGCCTGTGGATCTCTTGCGATATAGGTTAGGAAACCCGTGCCGCTTAACCCGATGGCATTTACAGCCATCCCAACAAGCAAGAGGGAAAGAATGGATACACGGCTTGCATTTTTTGCCAGCGTGTATACGATCCAGGTAGCCAGCAACCCTCCCGCAAATGCGAATACCGGCACCAGCAACGGGCCGGTCAGGCTTTTCAGCCCGGGACCTAACGTCGGTGCGAGAACAAAAATGAAGGAAGCCCCGAACGCGGCTCCCGCGCTGGTACCGGCCAGTCCGGGTTCAACGATCGGATTGCGGAACAGTCCCTGCATCAGCACACCGGAAACCGCGAGGATGGCACCGGTGATAGCGGTCAGTAAAACCCGGGGCAGGCGCAATTGCAGAAAAACACTTTCATAGAGATCGGCAGGGGGCCGGCCGCTGAAAAAATTTTTTAGTGAAGAGAAAATGGCAGTCGGCTTAATAGCCACGGCACCCCATGCGATCGCCGCCAGTATAACCAGCAGCAACAACAGGGACAACAGGGGAAAAAAAAGTTTATTTTTTCTCAGCATGATCGGGATGAATAAAGGCCAGCAATTTCCGGATATTTTCACCTGACCGGGGCCCGAAATAAATCAGGTCGTGTTCTTCGAAACGGTAGATCCGGCGGTTCCGGGCAGCGTTGGTCAGCGCAACTCCTGGAACACCGCTGATGAATTTATCCATGCTCCCCATCTGGTCAAAACCGAAATCGGTTGCGATAATTATATCGGGATTGGACACCGCCACCGCTTCCGCGCTTATCTGCCGCGCACCCCGGGCATTGTATGGCACCGGTTTTCCCCCGGCCATCCGGATCATTTTATCGGCGGCCACGTTGCGACCGCTCAAGACGAAATAAACATTATTGGCTCGTCCGAAATGAATGATCATTACGGAAGGAGAGTCACTAACATTCCTTCTGGTTACTTCTTCAACGGCCCTGTTTAGATCCGAATCCATTTTTTGTATGACGGAATCGGCTTTTTCTTCAACATGGAAATACCTTCCCAGTTCGGTAAGCAGTTGCCTGGCACTGTCGGGTGTGGCGGCGCCGCCGAATATTTTTACTTTCAATCCCGCTTTCAGTAACTGGGGTTGAACATTTTCCGGTCCGATATCATTGCTGTGGATCACCAGGTCGGGTTCGGTGGAAATAATGCCTTCCGCGCTGAGAGCGCGATGGTATCCCACGGTTTTAAGCAGTTTGGCGCTGTCGGGGTAAGTACTACTGAGATCCACAGCCACCAGGCTGGACCCCTGGCCAAGGGCGAACATCATTTCCGTCAGGTGTTTGGACAAACAGACGATCCGCATGTCCCCGCGGCTCTCTTTTTCTTTATTACCGAAACGACCACAGGAGAGCAGCAGGATAAGCACCGCTGTCATCAGCGAAATAATTTTTTTCATACGCTTTGCGTTTTATGGTAAGGGAGCCATTTAAGTAAACGGCTCCCTTATTTTCATTTCAACTTTGATTTGCCAATCGAATATTTCAGGCTGATCCCGCCAAAGATCACCGCTTTGGGAGGAGCGGGTATATAGGCATCCGGCAACTGGTTTACGAATACCATGATCGGGTACCGCGTACCGGTTATGTTGTTCACCCCGAAAAATGCATCCAGGCCGAATCGGCCACCCAGGGTTCTCTCCATGCCCAGTTTTGCATTCAGCAGGTTATAGCTGCCGGTGCGGTTGGTCCCGTCCGAAGTAATGGGCATCCCATCCCGGTAGTTATAAATAAAGTTCAGGTACACGCCGGGGCGGGTCGTTAAGTCAAATCCCCAGTTAAACGTCCACCTGGGAACACCGGCTACCTGCTTGCCGCTGTAGTCAACGGTGATAATGGAATCCTTTACAGGGGTCACCGTGGTTTTACCGACAGACTGGTACCTGAAATTATTTCCATACGTAAAATCCGACCAGGCCAGGTTGAGGAAAGGAATGATCGTCCGGAAGAATCCTTGATCCGACCGCACAACCATGTATTTTACCAGGGCCTCCACGCCTTTGTGATCCTGCTTGCCGGCATTCACCATATACGAATAGGCGGTGGTTGTACTGTTATACAATACCGCCACCGTTGTCATTTTATCGTTGAATACGGTATGGAAAAGCGCCAGCTGGTATTGCAGCCGGTTGTTCATGATATTTCCTTTTGTACCGATCTCAAACTGGCTGCCCGATTCCGGCTTAAGCACTCCGTTCACCCGGCTGGTCACCGGGGGTGTACCATTGGGAGTGGTGATAAAGAAGTACGAACTGACAGGCGCTTTATAGCCTTTACTGAAGGAAGCATATACGGACACGTTTTTACGGAACACCTTGTTGACTGCGAAGTGCGGGGAAACAAGTCCTTTGTAGCTGGTATCATAATGGGAGGGTCTAACGGCGGTAGCCGGGTTCTGCCTGTCATCCAGCACAATTTTCTGGTTGCTGATCCCTGCTCCTGCGGTAAACGAAAGTTCATGCGGCAAACCCAATGTCCATTCAGTAAAAACAGTTGTGGAACCGGTAATGGTTGCGTTGTTTGAAGTGGCGGAATTGATGATATAGTAGGGACGCCCAATTACCCAGGGATTGGAAGGACTGGTCTGCGAATCAAACGGGCTTATTTTCATATTGTACCCGATGGTATGGGCGTTTTGCCGTTGCGTTTCGATGCCGGTAATCCCTCCGAGACTGATATCATCCGACAGCGTGAACCGGGTGTCGAGGGAAGAACGAAGACCATAGTTGACCGCGGTTCTGTCGGTCCAGCCGCCGGCAGAACTCACATCACTGCGGAAGCCAGTGCCGAACAGGGTGGTAGTCGCGGATATATTGTTGCTGAAGGAATAGGTGTGTCCGAATCCTCCCCGGAAACTCGTCACATGGCTGTGCGCATTCTGCTTGATATAATCGATGTTGCCCGAATAATCCTTGTTCGCCCATTGGGTCAGCGTCAGTTCCCCTAACCGTTCATCATAGCTATCGCTGAAACCTGCGTAAGTCATGATGGCTTGCTTATCGTTGGGTTGAAACTCACCGGATATGTTTACAAAATCCTTGTGGGATGCGTTGTGTACGGAAAATCCGTCAGATTTTTGGCGTCCGTAATTGACCAGGACAGAAGACCGTTCGGAACCCAGGCCGACATGCGTGGTATAGCGCTGCAGTCCGTAATTACCCAGCATGAGATCCTGCCCGATGATGGTTTCTCCTTTTTCAGGTCTTTTCGTTTTCAGGTTTACTGCGCCCGCGATGGCAAGCCCGTACAGTGTACCGGCAGGTCCCTTGACTATCTCCACCTGGCTTACTGAACCGAAATCGATATCGTCCATAGCGGTGATCCCTTCTGCATCCGTGACAGGAATTCCGTTCAGGTAAACTTTATAACCCTGTCCGTCAAAATTGCTGCTGATACCGCGGGTACCCCGGGAGCCGTTGCCATAACCGCGAATATTAAACTGCTGACCACCGGAAACCGTTCTCCGGTTCATCGATACACCCGGCACGTTGCCATTGATCGCATCGTCTAGAAACAAGCCGGTGCCACGGGTCAGTTCTGTTTTGGATAATTTGGCAATAGATACCGGTTGGTAAAGCAGTGACTTGTTTTCAGCGGTGGTAACCGAGATCTCCACGTTGTCGAGATATTGTCCGGAGGGGGTTAAACCGATCTGAAGAACCTCTCCGCAGTTCCTGATCTCGGTTGAATAGGATTCATACCCGATAAAGCTGACCGTGATCCGGTCACCTTTTTTACATTCAGTGACGAAGGTTCCGTCAAGACCGGTCGGAATCCCCGTTTTCCCCTGGATACTGACCGTTGCCCCGGCCAGCGCCGTATTGTTTGTTTTATCAAATACTTTACCCCGCAGGTTGTTTTGAGAGAATGCTACATAGCCGCAAAACAGCACTGCACAGGCGAGTGCAATTCTTTTCATAATAATAAGTTTTGAAATGAATGATTGATTGACAATAATGGATCAAACGTCAATCAGGCCTGTGGAGGGGGGGTGGGAATCAGCCGGTAACCATTGTGCAGACGGCCGGCATCTGCGGGAATACGAAACTGGTATCGGAGATCATAAGTCAAACCTCCGGTTAGCGTTTCATCCGGAACTGCCTGGAAGAACCGCAGCAGTTTCAGCAGGCACCGGGCGCCCTGATCATGATGCTGTTTTTTTTGCCGGAAAAGATATTGGACGAGCGCCGTTTCTTCGTGATCAAAAAGCCCGGTTATGGTGACGGTTCCGTCATCCCGCCAGGTCATGGTTTTTACATCAAACATACGGCCTTCGGTTACCAGTTCTTTGCCCGGTTTAACCCAGTGAATATCGCTGCCGTTGAGCGTAAGTGTATGCAACATGCTTGCCTCGAGCTGCACCTTCATTCTTCGGCGGATGCTGCGCTTTTTGATCTGGTAGTTTGCAGCAAATAGTACCGGGGCCGCTATGAGGACAATCAGAAAAAGGGTTGCTATGGTATGGTTTCTTGTACGCATGGTACCGAAACAAGGGATAAAAATACTGTTTATATTCAAAGTGCCAATTTGGTAATGCGAACCCGGGTCAGTGAACCGGCCGCGATTATTTTCTATGTGGCAGAATCACCTTTTTCCCGTCCGGGTTTCTTCATTGCAGGGAACAGTGTTACCATAAGGCGACTGTTTACAGCAACACTGAATTGTCCCGGTATCTTGGTCCGCACTACAAACTGGCTCTCACCGAAAAAATAAAATTAGAACCCGGAGCGACAATCCCGGAGGAATAAGTACGGTATCGCCGGTTAGTCATATTCTCCCACCCCGCAGTCAGCAACAGGTTCTTTGTTAGTTGGTATGAACCTTTCAGGTTCACCGTATACCAGCCTGGTGCATAAGGTTTTCCGTTCGCGTCCCTGGCATAAATATCCGTTTTGGCCTGTTCGGAAGGAGCGAGATCCTTGTTTTCGATCGTACTGTTATACTGGGCCGATGCCTCAACGGAGATCTTTTTTTCCCGGTATCGAAGGGTGGTGCTGCCATAGAACGGCGGCGCGTGGCGCAGGGGCACCTGTTCGTTTTTGCTGTCATCCGTTTCTTTCCCGCTGATCCAGTTGGCATGGGTTTGCAGGGAGAGCGTCCGGATAAAATAATATTCGGCGCTCACCTGTACGCCCGTTACTGTTGCCTTAGCTACGTTTTGCAGCGATTCCACGCGACTCATCACCCCGTCAAAAAGAATGCTGTCCTGCCCGTTGAACGTGGAAGGCCGGCGAACAATCGCGTCGTTCAGGATGGTATGAAATCCGTTGATCTCCAAACGGAATTTCAGCGGGATATTTTTCACGAGCCCCAGTTCAAAGTTCCAGGCGTATTCCGGAGTCAGCTCCGGGTTGGGTACCGTAATGTTGCCCGGTACACTTTCAAACAGTTTACCGATATCGTCCACATTCGGCATCCGGTAACCGGAGGAAATATTACCGTTCAGTTGCCAGCTTTCAGCGGGACGAAAGACAATGCCCGCATTCCCGGTGAGCGCGCCGTCACGGAGTTCCGCCTTTTCATAAGGGAATTTGATAAACGTGGTGTCAAATGTGGCGTTGAGCATATTGTAACTGTAGCGCAGGCCGGTAGTTATTGTCAGTTTCGGGTGCAGGTTGACCTTGTAACTTCCGTAGATGCCCGCCGTGCTCCAGGTACTTCCATCGGGATAACGGCTGACCAGGGGGGAAACCGCGCCTGTACCGATATGGGTTCTGTCGCCCGTAGATCCTACTTTGTTATGAACATACTCCAGCCCGTAGAACAACTGTCCCTTCCCTAACTTTTTATTGGCATCCCAGTTACCGCTGAACGCATCTACGGTTTCCGTTTGCCTGTTCCGGTTGTTATTGTTCCGGGTGCGGTCGATACGGCTTTCTTCATAGTCCTGCAGGCCGAGGGTGAGCCGCGCATCGTCATAGATCCCCGTTTTTTTAGCATGCAGGATGTTCAGGGTATGCATGTTCCAGATCATCGGGCCGTAGTACCATTCGGCAAAACGCAGGGCTCCGTTGCGGTACTGGATCAGGCGGTCGTAACGGGGCGCGTTGCCCGTACGGGCATGCGTGAAGCTGTATTGCAGGTCCCAGTCCGCATGGGGTTTGAACCGGATCTTTTGCAGGAAATTCACCTGGTCGTACCCGGTGAACCTTTGTACGCGGGGATTACCGTTAGTGACAATGCTGTCTTTATTATTGATCCTTTCCACATATTCCCTGCGCAGGTAACTGTCCTGTCCACCGTTCTTTCCCATTTTCAGATCGTCAAAACTGCTGTACGAGAAAGAGGAGAGCAGCGCCCATTTTTTCCAACCGAGGTTGATATCGGCATGACCCGTTTTTTCGCTGTTGGCGGTAGAAAATCTTCCGAGCAGGCTTCCTTTTACGTATGTCTTGTTGTTTTTATCAATGGAGAAGCGAGGTTCGAGGGTATGAAAATCCATCACGCCGCCGATCGCGTCACTGCCATAGATCAGTGACCCGGGACCAAATATCACTTCAGCGGCTTCCGTGCTGAGAGCGTCAATGCTGATCACATTCTGCAGGTTGCCGCTGCGGTAGATCGCGTTGTTCATGCGCACCCCGTCCACCACCAGCAGCACGCGGTTGGTGGCAAAGCCCCGGATCATGGGACTGCCCCCGCCCAGCTGGCTTTTCTGTATGAACACCATGCCGCTTTGCCCCAGCAGATCGGCGGAGGTTTGCGGGTTGTTCTTGAAAATATCGTTTTTGCTGATCTTAACGATCTTATTGGGGACTTCATTGAGTTTTTGTTCCCATTTGCTGACGGAAATGACCACTTCGCCCATGGTTCTTTCTTCCAGGGTATCGGTTTGGGCATGTGTGATCATACCGGTATACAGGCAGGCCAATGCAAAAAGCAGTAAAGCTTTTTTCATAAAAAGATAATTAGTTAATGATAGAGGTTGCTCAGGCGGAAAAACGGATCAGCATTGCGGCGGCGGTGTCAGGATAGCAGAAAAGGGAGAGGGGAATAGGTTGGCTGTAAAAAGAGAGTAAGGATTGCCTTGTGCCCCGGGTGTAAGCTCCTGTTCATACGGGGGATCAGGCAATGATTGCATGAGCTGAAACAGTTGAATGATCTGGTGGTGGTTCCTGTTTGTTTCTTCTTTCCTGTTTTTTTTCAGCAGGGCATACAGAAACGTTTCTTCATTGTCAAACAAGCCGGTGATAAATACGGTTCCGTCGTCCCGGTATTCGATCGTTTTGATATCGAACATTCTTTCACCCACAATGATCTCCTTTCCGGGTTTTACCCAGTGAAGATCTTTTTTAACCAAAACCAGGCTGTGCAGCATTTTTTCCTGCAATTGTTTTTTCATCCGGCTTTGTATGCTCGCCTGCTTTAACTGGAATATATAAGAATAGGAAAGAGGGGCCATCAGGGAGGCCAATAGTAGCGCAGCGGTGATTTTTTTAAGAATTGGATTCATCGGCTTGCCGGTAATCACAAAGGTACCCTTTATTTTTTCTGGATCAAACTGTCAAGCGGGTACCGGGCCTTCATCGTATCCATTACGGATTGCGCCCACCCGGTCAGCTTACTTCTTTCACTGTCAGTGAGTTTTGCATCTTTATGTGTCCAGGTATAGGATTTCAGCGGCATTTCAGCTTCTTTCACCATTTCAATGGTCTCTTCCAGTTTATGGTACTGATACCGGAGGGGACGATGGGTGAATTCGTCGTAATTGATCTTCTTTTTTCCTTCGGTGATATGTTTGTTCAGCCACCAGTGCACGGGCTGTATTTTGGCGTACCAGGGATAGCGGGTGTTATTGCTATGGCAGTCGTTGCAGGCCTTAGTCATGATCGAATGTACATCATCGGGTATGGAATAAACCAGACCGATGGCATTGGGTTGTTGCCCCTCCGCCTTGTTCTTTTTAGGATGAATGAACTGGATCACGATCAGTCCGGCCAGGAGGACCCAAAGGATTTTTTTGAGCATATCATCAGTTTGAGGTAAAGATATTTTTTTCGATTAAGATGTCCCCGGTCATTTCTGCGGGAACCGGGATTCCCATCATGGTCAGAATGGTAGGGGCAATATCTCCCAGTTTGCCGGGTTTTATGGTGCCAGTCCATGAGGGATCGATGATAAAGAAGGGTACCGGGTTCATGGTATGCGCCGTATTGGGTGTGCCGTCCTCATTAACCAGGTAGTCCGAATTGCCATGATCGGCCGTGAGGAAGATCGTATAACCCTTATCAAGTGCTGTGGTGACGATCCTTTCCACGCAATGGTCCACCGTCTCCACCGCTTTGATGGCGGCGGTCCACACACCCGTATGCCCCACCATATCGGCATTGGCGTAATTCAGACAACAAAAATCAAATGCCTTGTTTTCAATTTCACGGACCACGGCATCGGTGAGTTCCCGGGCGCTCATTTCGGGCTGCAGGTCATAAGTGGCCACTTTGGGAGAGGCGACCAGGATCCTGCTTTCGCCTTCGAATACTTTTTCCCTTCCCCCGCTGAAAAAGAAGGTGACATGCGGGTATTTCTCCGTCTCGGCCGCACGCAGTTGTTTCAGCCCTTGTTTCTCGAGCACTTCACCCAGGGTATTGTTCAGGTTGTCGGTTTCAAAGATCACCTGCACGCCGCGAAAGGTTTTGTCGTATTCCGTCATGGTGGTATAGTCCAGCGTCAGTTTATACATCTGCTGTTCCGGGAAGTCGGCTTGCGTTAGCACCTGTGTGATCTCGCGGCAGCGGTCGGTCCGGAAATTGAAACAGATCACGGCGTCGCCGTTTTGGATAGTGGCCAGGGGTTGCTGGCCTTCGTCTACGACCAGGGTGGGCTGAATGAATTCATCGGTGATATTTTTCGCGTAGGAATTTTCGACGGCCGCAATGGCATCCGTGGCTTTTTCACCGATCCCGTTTACGAGTACGTCATAGGCCTTTTTAACCCGTTCCCATCGTTTGTCACGGTCCATGGCGTAATAACGACCGCTCACCGTGGCGATCCTGCCTACGGAGTCATTGAGGTGACCCTGCAATTCCTTTATAAAACCCAGTCCGCTCTTCGGATCGCAATCGCGTCCGTCCGTAAAAGCATGAATGAAAACTTTCTCCAGTCCTTCGGCACGACAGATGTCGGTTATCGTTTTTAGATGGTCGATATGCGAATGAACGCCCCCGTTGCTAACCAGTCCGAGGAGGTGGAGGGCCCTGTCATTATTTTTTGCATACCGGATGGATCTTAACAGTTGCTCACTCCGGGCGAACGATCCGTCGCGGATGGCTACATTGATTCGCTGCAGTTCCTGGTACACAATTCGGCCGGCGCCCAGGTTGAGATGCCCCACTTCCGAATTGCCCATCTGGCCCTCCGGCAGGCCCACCGCTTCACCGCAGGTGACCAGGGTCGTATTCGGGTAGTTTTTATACAGCGATTTTGTAAAAGGGACATTTGCGTTCTGTATGGCATCCGCGGAGGCAACTTTTCCGAGTCCCCAGCCGTCCATGATAACCAGTATGATTTTCCTGTGATCCATGATTTATCCACTTTAACGGAAGTATAAATACATTCATTTTCAGGGAAGAAGCCTTTCCGTACCGTGTAAAACTACACCCAAAATGCCTATTTGCCAGTTCCGGAATTAGAAAACCTGCTGGTTTTTAGTATTTTAGTGCTCGTTGAAGCGATTTGGTCACTTGGCATATTTTTAGATTAATACACCTGTGAAAACCTTTTGTTATGAAAAAGATACCTGGTTTCCTGCTGATCGGTTTCGCGGTCCTGTTCTCCGCCTTTTTAACGCAGAACAATATTGACGGAGTTATCAGCGCATTGAGGGCGGGAAGCGCTTCCGAATTGTCGAAATACTTTGACGATAATGTGGAACTCACGCTGCCCGATAAAAGCGACAGCTACAGCAAGGCCCAGGCCCAGCTGATCGTAAAGGATTTCTTTGGCAACAACGGGGTAAGAGGATTTGAACTGAAACACAAGGGAGATTCCCCGGGCGGACATTTCGCTATCGGAACATTGCAGACCAGTGCCGGAAATTTCCGCACCAATGTTTTCATGCGGAATAAGAGCGGAAAGGAAGTGGTGAAGGAGATCCGTTTCCAGGCCATTGAATAACTATTCCGGAAGCATATTTTTGAAACCCCGGTCTCCATGACCGGGGTTTTTTGTGTGTTACAGGCGAACCTGAAACAGTATTTTTGCCCCATGAATTTTGATGAACAACTCCGGCATCTTATCGAAGAGGCGCTCAAGGAGGATATCGGTGACGGGGACCATTCCACGCTGGCCTGTATTGAAACCATGGCGAAAGGGAAGGCTGTTTTGAAGATCAAGGAAAACGGTATCCTGGCGGGGATGGAAGCGGCCCGTGCGATCTTTCAATACAAAGAACCTGGTGCCGTTTTCACAGCTATTAAAAAGGACGGTGATGAAATGGAGAACGGTGAAATTGCATTTGAGGTGGAAGCGCTGGTACATACCATTCTACAGTGCGAACGGCTGGTGCTGAACTGCATGCAGCGGATGAGCGGGATCGCCACGCTGACCCGGCGGTACACCGATAAACTTATAGGTTATAAAACCCGCTTGCTCGATACAAGAAAGACAACGCCCAATTTCAGGTTACTGGAAAAAGAAGCTGTTCGCATCGGCGGAGGGGTGAATCACCGTTTCGGACTGTATGATATGATCATGCTGAAGGATAACCATATTGATTATTGCGGCGGTATTGAAAAAGCGATCAGCAAGACCTGGGATTATGTGCAAACCCGTAAGCCCGGACTGAAGATCGAAGTAGAGACGAGAAATTTGGAGGATGTTAAAAAAGTGATGGCATCGGGAAAGGGGAAGGTGTTCCGGGTTATGCTGGATAATTTTAAGCCTGCACGGGTAAAGGAAGCGGTTGAACTTATCGGTGGAGAATTTGAAACGGAGGCCAGTGGCGGTATCAACCTGGATAATATTGTAACCTACGCGGAAACCGGAGTGGATTTTGTGAGTGTGGGGGCACTGATCCACCAGGCAAGAAGTTTGGATTTGAGTTTGAAAGCGGCCCCCTGAACCTGCCCGTCGGTTTACCTGCAGGGGGCATGGCAGGCAGGTCCCGTCCGGGACTTAGGTTTCCTGAAGCAAAACTTTTACAATAAGTACCGTGTATTACCATGAATAAAAAGAAAAAGCCGGATGCAAATGGGTTCGTTTATAGTACCAACCCCGATTTCTCATTTGAAGAAGAAAGATCTTCGGAAGAAACATTGACGCCTGCGCAACAACGATTAAGGGTTAGACTCGATACCAAACACCGGGCAGGTAAGGCTGTAACGCTTGTAGAAGGGTTTGCGGGGAAAGAAGAAGATCTCGCTGAGCTTGGAAAGAAACTGAAAACCTTTTGCGGCACGGGTGGTTCAGCGAAAGATGGTGAGATCATCGTGCAGGGCGACCAGCGGGAGAAAGTGATGCAGTGGCTGAAAAAGAACGGGTACAAGCTGGCCAAAAAAATCTGACCAGGTCAGTCCGCTACTTCCCGGGGTTCCTCCTTGTTCAAATAATAACTCAATGCGCCGCTGGGGCATTTCTTCACCTGTTCTATTATTTTTTCGGAGGATGCGCCATCCATGTTTATCCAGGGCCGTTCTTTTGGATTAAACACTTCTATCAGGCCTTTCCAGCAAAGGGTTGAATGTTTGCAGAGCTCCGGTTGCCACAGCACTGTAATATCGCCGTTGCTGCAATGGTGTGAAGTTTTTCCCATACTGTCTTGTTTGGAGACAAATTACAAAGAATAAGATCGAGATTGGAGTCCGGGTTTTTGTTTTGTGTTCAGTTTTGCCGTTTGTAGTTCCTGAAGAGTGTATGTTGATGTAGCCGATGATAATAGGAGGCTGTAAGCATTCACTTTTTATAACTTATGTAAAAGCCTGCATACAGAACGATCTGCTCCAGGCTCCAGACTCCAGACTCCCGACTCCCTACTGTCCCTGCGCCAAACTATACCCCTTCTTATCGCCCCACTGGTTCAGAAGTTCGAGTGAGCATATCTTGAAATTGCCGCTCATGCTCACATACAGACCGATCACATCCTGCTGGCTGAGCGGGAAATTGTCGATGCTTTCGAAACGGACATTGTACTGGTTGACCAGGTTGGTATATACCGACCCGGTGGGCCATACCTGGGTGCCCCGGTTGCTGATATTGACCAGGTTGAATTTTACACCGGCATGCCGTTTGCATTTTTCCGCGATCACCGCGGGTTGCTCGTCGCTTTCAATAAAGAGATCCACGCCGGAGATGATTTCATGATCGCTTTCCTGTGATACCATCATGGGATTGATCTGCAGTTTCAGAGGCGCGGGCGTACCGGGTTTGTTGGGAATGATCTCTTTCGCTCCCAGGGCAGGCTTTTTCCCAAAATTGCTGATTATGGCATCCGCGAATTGCGTGGTGTTCACCGGGGGGATCGATTTATCCCCGAAATCGCCGGTATGCACCCCTTTTTCCAGTGTGAATAAAAGCGCGTTCTCGATAACGGCCGCGTTTTCTGTCAATCCCAGGTGGCGCAACATGGCCAGTCCGCTCAGCAGCAGGGCGGTGGGGTTGGCGATATTCTTACCCGCGATATCCGGTGCCGTACCATGCACGGCTTCGAAAATGGAAATATGGTCGCCGATATTGGCGGAAGGCGCGAAACCGAGTCCGCCTACCAGTCCGGCACACAAATCGGATACGATGTCGCCCTGCAGGTTGGTCAGCACCACCACATCAAAGGCATCGGGGCGCGTGACGAGTTTCATACAGAGATCGTCCACGATCACATCATCGGCTTTTATATCGGGGTATTCTCTGGCCACTTCATAAAAACATTCGAGGAAGAGCCCGTCGGTGATCTTCATGATATTGGCCTTAT
>CAYRHU010000063.1:0-22497 GCA_964424155.1 uncultured Chitinophaga sp. | reverse complement strand
CGAACGGTTCGAGTACGGGAAAAACGATCCGGCTTTGCGAAGAGATGACGGTAAAACCTTCCACGAAATCAAACACGCCATCCGGTTGCGGGTCATTCTGGTTGTTGAGCCGGTCGAGATTGGTCAGTGAAATGATCGGTTGGCCTTTGTAAGGATCACTTACATCGTTGGGGGGCAGGTATCTTTTTTCACCCAGGCTTGGCTCCTCATAGGTCAGGTTGAGCTGGAAATCCTGGCGCTCCAGTTGTCCGTAACCTACCGAATACACATTCTTCATCATCAGGTCCCATATGGGGAGGTAGGTACGCTGGGATGTGGCTTTTAATAATTTCAGGAACAATACCCGTTGGGACGTTCCGGTCGTATCCGGCGGTACATCCTGCGAAAATTCACCCACCTGGAAGGTGCGGCCGTTATAGGTGTACTGGTATGCCACCCCCAGCACTTCATCCGGCTGCAGGGGTTGGTTGAGCGACAGAAATCCGATCTGCGGATTGAAATAATAATCCGTTGCGAGCAGTTTCCGCGCGAAAGTTTTTTCAAAATCCTGCACCGGGGCCAGTCCGAAAGTGGTAAGCTCATTCTGTACCAGCGAGGAATTGCGGAAATTGGGATTCAGGTTAAGAATGGAATAGAGATTATTGGCGTCATTCCGCGGCAGCGACTCGCCCGACCCGGTGATCAGCGGATCCCGGTAGGGATTTCTTTCACCCAGGTCCATGAACGCCACGATATCCCGGGTGTCGGTGGTGGATCCGTTTCGATTGGTTACCCAGACCTCCAGCCGCAGCAGTTGCACCCTTGAATTCACCACGGGCAACTGTTTCATGGCCGTGTTATAGTTATTGCGGAAATACTGCGCCAGCAGGAAGTGACGGTTCTCATCATATTCATCCGCCCGCATCGTAAAGCTTTGCGCGGCGGTACCCCCCTGTAAATTCTGTGACTGGCGCTGCGATTGCTGGTTGGCCAGTACGGTAGTGACGAACAATTTCCCAAACTGGAGCTGGGTTTTCAGTCCGAACAGCGATTGAGCGCCGGGTATCAGCGTGCCCTTGGAAGGAAAATTGGTGTTTCCCGCCTGGAACACTTTCACAATGTCGTCATCTTTCCCTTTGAAGTCAAGTTTCAGCTGGTTCTCGAAATTGAAATTGGCCAGGGTATTGTAGTTGATCGGCAGTTTCAGTTTTTCCCCGATGCTGGCGTCGATCTGCAACTGCGAGTTCATGTTGAAATCGAAACCGCCGTTACGGCGTGCCCGCTCAGGGAGCGTTGGATTCTTGATCACCTGGCCCTGGTAACCCGCCAGCATTTCCACGTAACCGGTGGGACGGATATCGATCTTTACCTTTCCGTCGGGTCCGACACCCATGATCCGGTTGAACCAGTCGTTCGATACTTTGAACTTCGGCTTGAAGAGCCGGCGGTTCATATTGGCCAGGAGCGCCGATCTTTTCTTAAAATAATCCTTTTCATCTTTTTCACCCTGGAGTCTCACAAATTCTTCCATGGAAAAAGATACGGGTGTGCGATAATAGCGGTTGCCTATTTTTTCAACAATGTAGTATTGCTTTGTCCTGGGATCGTATTCGATATTTCGTTTTACGAAAGAAGTGTCCCGCAGATCAAAGGGATTATTGTAGGGGTAGCTGTAGGGATCTCCGGGGCGGTCGCGGAGCGGATAACGCGTAGTGTCGGTTCCGGTTCTTTTTTTCCTCTCCCCGTCCTTATCGATAGGGCCGGCACCTGCCTGCATGGAACAGGTAAGCAACATGGTAAAAAATACCAGTATGCGGAAGATATAGGCAGCTGTAAGGTTCAAGGTTTTCTCTCCATCAATTAGTTCCGTAAATAGTCACATTAGAGGGTACGAAGCGCTAATTTAACCAGTTCCTCAACAGGTAAATTGGAATGACCCGCCAAAACCTTTTCCAGGGCCTGTCCGGCAGCATTCCGGTTGATGCCCAAAGCGGTCAAGGCATTTAACGCATCCTGATGCAAAGTATTGTTTTTCATGGGAAAATTATTTGATTCAGGGCTATATTTCACCATTTTATCCTTGAGTTCGAGTACCATCCGTTCGGCTGTTTTTTTACCTATTCCTTTTATCCCTTCCAGGGTTCGGCTATCCCCGCGGATGATGGCTTTTGACAGTTCGTCAGGCTGCATGTAGGACAGTATGACCCTGGCCGTGGATGCACCGATTCCCGACACCCCCAGGAGCATCAGGAACATGTCCTTTTCGGTCAGGTCATGAAAGCCGTAAAGAATATGCGCATCCTCCCGTATGAGAAGGGCGGTATGCAACAGGCCGCTCTCCTGGTGCTGGATTTTGGTATAGGTGTTGAGGCTGATTTGAACCTCGTATCCCACCCCGTTCACTTCCACGTGTACCACTGCCGGGCTTTTGTGTACAAAAACACCTTTCAGGTAGGCGATCATAGGCTGCGAAAATAGGTGAAAGAGAAGGAAGTCTGAATTTTCATCATAGCAAAAACAATTCATGCTTCACTCACTCCTCCACTCCCTCCTTCGCTAAAGCTACGGAGGACATGCCCGACTCCCGACTCCTGACTCCCAACTAATCCCATCTTCCTTAACTTTGGCCGTTTTATGTAAATATTAATTCCGCATGAATAAAAAGATAACCGCTGCCATCACGGCTGTTGGCGGATTTGTTCCGGATCACAGGCTGACGAATTTCGACCTGGAAAAAATGGTCGATACGAACGATGAGTGGATCCGCACACGCACCGGTGTTTCCGAAAGACGAATATTGAAAGGCGAAGGACTGGCTACCTCCGACATGGTGGTACCTGCCGTAAAGCAGCTATGCGAAAAAAGAGGCATAAGCCCGGAGGAGATCGACTGCCTGATCGTTGGAACGGTAACGCCCGACATGGTTTTTCCTGCCACCGCCAATATCGCCTGTGACAAACTGGGTGCTAAAAACGCCTGGGGATTTGATGTGTCGGCCGCCTGTTCGGGATTTTTGTATTCACTTACCCTGGGCGCTTCACTTATTGAAAGCGGTCGTTATAAAAAAGTGGTGGTTTGTGGCGCGGATAAAATGAGCGCGATCGTAGATTACCAGGATCGCGCCACCTGCATCATTTTCGGCGACGGGGCGGGCGCGGTATTGCTCGAACCCAATCACGAAGGCTACGGTGTACTCGACAGTATTCTGAAAAGCGATGGAAGCGGCTGCCAGTTTCTGCACATGAAAGCGGGCGGTTCCAAAAAACCGGCCAGTGTTGAAACCGTCATGGCCAGGGAACATTTTGCCTACCAGGAAGGCCAGGCCGTATTTAAATTCGCTGTAAAAGGTATGGCCGATGTGAGCGCGGAACTGATGGAACGGAATAACCTGACCGCCGATGATATTGCCTGGCTGGTGCCACACCAGGCCAATCTCCGGATCATTGACGCCACTGCCGGACGCATGGGACTCCCGAAAGAAAAGGTCATGATCAATATCCAGAAATACGGGAATACCACCGCCGGCACCATTCCCCTTTGTCTCTGGGAATGGCGTCATGAACTCAACAAAGGCGATAATATCGTATTGGCAGCGTTTGGCGGAGGATTCACATGGGGCGCCACGCTGATCAAATGGGCTTATTGATAAAGATCTTTCAGTACCGGACCGTTTTGTCGATATCATGATCGATATGACAGTTATTGCAGTTCTTCACCAGCAACCGGTATCCTTTCATTGCCCGGGCGGTATCATTTTTTTTAATCCCCGACCGAATCAGTCTCACCGGTTCTTTCATCCTGTCTTTATAGAAATAGGAAAACCGGTCCTTGAGTTTACGGTGTTCCCTGAACTTTCGCCCCACTTCCAGCAGGATACTGTCCATTCCCTCAAGCAGCCAAACGGCATCCTGCAGCCGACCCGCGCTTAACTCATCCCCCAGGTTTTCCTGGTAAATCTTCAGATCGAGCATATTCTCATCCAGGTCCTTGATCGTAAGGGGACGCTCATCGCGGCAGGAAGAAAAAATTAATAAACCGCAAATGATCAGCAGGAATGAAATCTTCATCCGGCAAAATAAAAACATTCCATTTTTGATACAAACGGATTCCCGTTCAAAGAGTCCGTTTTCACCGCAGCAGCACCACTTTCTCCGCGCCCCACTTATTATCTGCCGTGATGTATTTTACCAGGTAGGTGCCCTGCGGATACCGGCTGATATCCACCTGCCAGCGGCCCTTTTTCTCCGGAACCTGAAGCCGCATCAGGATTTTTCCCGTAAAATCGGTAATGTAGATCTCCTTTATTTCTTTCCTGCTTTCAATCGTGAAAATGCCAGTGGTCGGATTGGGAAACAGTTTTACGGAAAGAATATTATCCGGAATTCTGACCGTCTGCTGAACCGTTTCACCCGTCCGGGTCCGGCAATCGGCGGCATACAGGAATTGCCCGATGATCCGTTCCATCAGTTTGCCCAGCAGTTCCACTTCATATTTATCGGTGGTGGGTTCGATATGATCATTACCTACGCGACTGTGATTGGTGAGGAACGCATAAGTGCCGTTTGTTGCCAGTGCCATGCTGCGAAGCAGGAATTCGGTGGATTTGTCGGTGCCGCTGCAGGCGATGGGAACAATCCGGATTCCTTTTGCCGCGGCCTTAATGGTAAGTTGCCTGATCCTTTCTTTGGCGTCGTTATGAGGAGGCGCATCCAAAAGCAGGAACAGGAGCCGGGTTCTCGCGTTCGGGTTCCAGTTCAGGCTGTCGAGCGCCGCCGCCAGTGCGTCATCCACCGCTTCCGGGGTATCCCCGCCCCCGGCCGCCGACTGCAGCTTGATAAAATTGATCGTTTTCAGGAGATCTTCATGAAAAGCTGTATGCTTCGTAACATACACATCACCTTTATCCCGGTAAAAGACCGAGGCCGCCCGCAGCGAGAGGGCACTGTATTTGTCCATGGTGTTCCGAATCACATCTTCGAGTTCAAGTTTAAGGAATTCAATTTCATCACCCATGCTGCCCGTGGCATCCACTACGAATGCAATATCAACATCAGCTGTGACGCCGCAATTTTTATCTGCCGTAAGCAGGTTCAGTCCGTTGATGAATGTGGTTGGGCGTTTTACCTGGTTACCCTGGCGGTCGGTGATCACATAGTTTTCCGCCGCTACGCTGTCTGCCAGGAACCCAGCCCAGAGTTCGGCCTTCCCGGTATTATCGGTAACCGCCCTCCACACCGTATCCCGGTTGTCTTTATTCACCAGGAACAACGGTTCGTTCACAATGGCGTTATGTTCCTTATCCGTGAGCAGCACCGCATACCGTTTAACAGGGAGCATGCCCCAGAATTTTCCCATCCCCCTGAATTCATTCTCCGTATAATCCTCCCACATTTTCCATTTGTTGAAATCATTCACTTCCCCGGCAGTCAGGATCCGGGACTTTGCAGCCATTCCGGTACGGGGTCCGATATTGGTATCGGCCATGAACAGTTTTCCGTCACGGAAACCACCTGCTGAAGCGCTGCCGCTTACAAAGTGGCCGGATCCCTTACCCCCGCCGTACCCGGCGCTTCCATATCCTTCGGCTATACTCATGGTTTTCCGTTCCCCGCTTTTCGATCCCAATCCCTTTTTTACTGTTACTTCCGAAACAGCCGACCGGCTGTTCAGCATCACCACTTCAAATTCCGGATCGCTGATATTCTTTTCAGTGATCACCACATAATAAGGTTCCAGTCCCGGAGCGGTAAAATCAAGGGTATCCGGCAACCGGGTGGCCCTGATCCGGAAGCTGCCGTCGGCATTGGTGGATATGGCATTGGCCCGGTTCCGGAAACTAACGGTGACACCGGGTGCGGTGCCTCCTCCTTCCGAGCGGACGCGGCCGTTAAGGATCTGTGAAAAGACAAAGGGGGAATCGGCCAGGAAAAATAATGCCAGCAGGGGTAACAATTTCCTCATGGTTCCATTTTCCTTCCAGATGAAAGAACCGGAAATTTTACATACGGCCGGCCCGGTTATTTTTTACCCCGGCTCCACAGGATGAAATCGGTGGACGGAAGTTTATCAACACCCAGCTGCCGGAGCATATTAATTAACTGGCCCCGGTGATAGGTTCCGTGGTTGAACACATGCAGCAACATCTGCCAGGTAGGCTGTTTGAACTGTTCACCGGAAAAGGTTTGGTACTGAAATACGTGGTCGAGCGACAATTCCGATGCCTGGCCCACCCAATCTTCCCATTGTTTTGACTGGCTGAGCAACCCGTTCGAAATATCTTTCACCGAACCCCTGAAATTTTCGCTGGGCCGGATGATCCGTTCATGCAGTTTCATCCGCTGCCACCAGATGCTTTCGGCGTCCCACATATGGAGCACGGTTTTATACAGGCTGCCGAAACTGCTGGAGAGTTCGGTCATTTGCTTTTCTTCCGGGAGGGAAAGGATCACTGCTATGATCTTTTGACTGGCCCATGTGTTGTAAGCGGCCATTTGTTTCAGGAGTTCTTTCATACCAAGTAGTGGGTAAAATTGAAATCAGCTACTTTTGGACAGGTTCAAATTTCCAACATTCAACAATTTGTAATGGATAAAAGTTATCCCCCGGCAAACAGTGCAGCCCCTTTATACACCGGATGGGGTTCGCTTGCCGTACATGCGGGTCACCACCCCGATCCGATGCACGCGCACCAGGTTCCCATTTACGCCAGCAGCACCTATGTATTTGATGATGCCGAACAGGGTATGCGCCGTTTCAGCGGCGAAGAAAAAGGTTATATCTACAGCCGCTGGGGAAATCCCACCATGACCGAAGCGGAGGAAAAGATCGGGGCGCTGGAAACCTTTGGCCTGGATAAACCCGTAAAAGGGATCCTTCATGCATCGGGTATGGCGGCTATCAGCACCCTGATGCTGGCCACCCTGAAACCCGGAGACAAGATCCTTACGCACTATTCTCTGTACGGCGGCACGAATGAACTGGTAACGAAGATCCTTCCGGGTTTGAAGATCGATTCGATTATCGCCGACCTGCGGGATCTGAATAAGGCGGAAGAAATCCTGCGTTCGGACCCGGCCATCAAAATGCTCTACCTGGAAACACCGGCCAATCCCACCATTCAATGCGTGGACCTGGAGGAATTGTCACAACTGGCAGGGCAATACCACTGCATTACCGTATGTGATAATACATTTGCCACCCCCTATTTGCAACAACCCTTCCGGTACGATATCGACTTTGTCGTGCATTCCACCACCAAATTCCTGAATGGGCACGGTACGGCGATTGGCGGAATCCTGCTGGGCAAAGACATTGAATTCATGAATACACATGTCACCAAAGTGCACCGCACCCTGGGTGGCAATTCCAATCCCTTCGACGCCTTCCTGCTGATTCAGGGTATGAAAACACTGGAGCTAAGAATGGAGCGGCATTGCCATAATGCCATGGAAGTGGCCCATTTCCTCGACAGCCACCCGGCGGTGGCGAACGTGAATTATACCGGTCTGTCGGGTCACCCGGATCATATGACCTCATTGAAACAGATGCGCCATCCCGGCGCCATGCTGAGTTTTGAACTGAAAAAGGGATTCCGCGGAGGCATTGACTTTATGAATAAATTAAAAATGTGCGTCAGAACGGTTTCACTCGGCACCTGCGACACCCTGCTCTCCCACCCTGCATCCATGACCCACTATGGTGTGCCAAAAGAGGAAAAAGACAAATACGGAATCACCGAAGGATTGATACGTATGAATGTGGGGATCGAGAACCTGCAGGATATCATTACCGATCTGGACCAGGCGCTGGCCTGAACACCCTGAATGAAGTATCTTCATTTCGCGGTCTAAATAAAACATAATTACCATGAAAAGATTTCTTTCCCTCGCCACAAGCCTTCTTTTTATTGCATTTCATCTGAGCGGGCAGAAACCCGTTGATACCCGGCTCAGGGGCCTGGATACATTTGCTCTCCGGCTTCTTAAAGAATGGAATGCGCCGGGAGTGGCCATTGCGGTTGTCGAAAAAAATAAACTGGTCTATGCCGGAGGTTTTGGGTTTCGGGACCTGGAAAAAAAACTGCCTGTAACAGAAAACACGCTTTTTGCCATTGGCTCCTGCACCAAGGCCTTCACGGCTTCGATCCTGGGCATGCTGGAAAAAGAAGGGAAGGTCAGTCTGGACAAACCCGTAAGGGATTACCTGCCGGAGTTACGATTTAATAACGATTATACCAACAAACACGCCACACTCCGGGATATGATGTGTCACCGCACCGGTCTGCCACGCCATGATTACTCCTGGTACGGCTCCACCGCTTCCCGGCGGGAATTGCTGGAACGTATACAATACCAGGAACCTTCGGCTGAACTTCGGGAAAAATTTCAATACAACAATTTCATGTACCTGGCGCAGGGAATGGTGATTGAAAAACTTTCCGGAAAAAGCTGGGAAGAAAATGTCAGGGAAAGGATATTGTCGCCATTGGGCATGAACCAAACCAATACTTCCGTAAATGATATGGAGAAGACAGAAAACCGTTCGCTGGCGTATGCAACGGAGCTTAATACGGTTAAACCCATTCCTTACAGGAATATTGATGCCATAGGGCCGGCCGGATCCATTAACAGCTGTGCAAAAGATATGGCTCACTGGCTAATGACATGGATCAATAACGGAAAATTCAATGAAAAAGAAATTATACCCCCCGGATACAGAACGCAGGCCATGACGGCCCAGATCACAACCGGAGGATTTCCCGGAACGGAATTCCCTGATCTGCACTTTAGCGGGTACGGGCTCGCGTGGGGGGTAAGCAGTTACCGGGGGCATTACCGGGTGGAACACGGTGGTGGTATCGATGGTTTTATCAGCAGCACCTGTTTTTTCCCCACCGACAGTATCGGGATATTCGTGGTCAGCAATCAAAGCACACCCACCACGAGTATCCGGAATTTTATTGCGGACAGGATGCTCAAACTTTCGTACCGGAACTGGGGAAAAGCACAATTGACTGATAAGCTGAAAGCGGATTCGATCGCGAAAGCAAGTCCCAATAAAGACAGCCTGAACAGGAAACCAGGCACCCGTCCATCCCATGCTATGGCTGATTATACTGGCACTTATGAGAACAAAGGTTACGGACGGATTAAAATTTTCCTGGAAAATGATACGGTGTGGGTCGATTATAACGAAGCCGGCAGGAGAACAAAAAGCTACCTCCAGCATTATCATTACGATGTTTTCAGGATCCGTTCGACCGAGGAGACAGAAGAAAACAAAGACGCAACCAAAGTCCGTTTCAATCTAAATAATAAGGGCGATATAACGGACCTCAGCGTGCAAATGGAACCAGCGGTAAAGGATATCGAATTTGAGAAACTGGCGCCCACGATCACTGTAAAGAAAGAGGAACTGGAAAAATATACCGGGGATTATGAACTGGTTGGGGCGGTTGTAAAAGTTTATATCCGGGGTGAAAACACACTGATGGTACTCGTTCCCGGTCAGCCCGACTACGAACTCGTGGCAACCGGGAAAAATGAATTTGACTTCAAAACGCTCAAAGGATACCAGGTGAAATTTGATGTGAACGAAAAAGGAGAGGCAACGGCCCTGAGTTTTGTACAGCCAAACGGAACTTTTAAGGCACCCCGAAAAAAATAACGCATGAGCATAACGATCCGCAGGGCCGTTAAAGAGGACTGCCCGCGATTACTGGAACTGATCAGGGAACTGGCCGTATATGAAAAAGCGCCGGCTGAGGTGACGGTGACCCCGGAACATTTTACGGAAAGTGGTTTTGGCGAAAAACCGGTCTGGTGGGCCTTTGTGGCCTCATCCCCCGGACATTTCTCCACAAGTGGAGAAGGGGATCAAGTCCCCGATAGCCGTGAAATCATTTATGGATTTGCGCTTTATTATATCCGCTATTCCACCTGGAAGGGCCAGGCCATGTACCTGGAGGATATCATTGTCACGGAATCCGCAAGAGGCAGGGGAATCGGGAAACTATTGTTTGACCGGCTGATCGAAGAAGCGAAGGAAAAAAAATGGCACCGTATCGTTTGGCAGGTGCTCGACTGGAATGAGCCGGCCATTAATTTTTACAAAAAATACAACGCGGAATTTGACGGTGACTGGTTGAATTGCTCGATCTATGTTTAACTCACACCGTTCACCTCCATATCCTTATTGATCTTCAAAACCAGTCCCTGCAGCACTTTACCTGGTCCCGCTTCGGTAAAACGGGAGGCGCCGTCGGCAATCATCGCCTGTACGCTTTGCGTCCAGCGAACGGCACCGGTTAGCTGATCGATCAGATTTAGCTTTATCTCCTCCTTGTCCATCACCGCTTTGGCTACGACATTCTGGTAAACCGCGCAGGTGGGAGAATGAAATTTAGTTGCCTCAATCGCGGCGGCCAGCTCTTCCTTGGCCGGCAGCATCAGGGGTGAATGAAAAGCCCCACCCACCGGAAGCACCAATGCTCTTTTGGCGCCGGCGGCTTTCATCCGTTCGCAGGCGGTTTCAATTCCCATTACGGAACCGCTGATAACGAGCTGACCCGGGCAGTTGTAATTGGCCGGCACCACGATTTCCCCGGTTTCCCGTTGCACCTCAGAACAAATAGATTCCACTTTATCATCAGGCAGATTCAGCACGGCGGCCATGGTACCCGGCACGGTGTCGCATGCCTTTTGCATGGCGCTTGCCCTGACCGCCACCAGCCGCAGCGCATCTTCAAAGCTCAATGTGCCATTGGCCACCAAAGCGGAGAATTCACCCAGCGAATGACCGGCCACCATGTCCGGCTGCGATTGTTCAATGCTTTTATAGGCAATGATGGAGTGAAGAAAGACGGCGGGTTGCGTTACATTGGTTTGTTTGAGATCCGCTTCGGTCCCGTTGAACATGATATCGGAAATCCTGAACCCCAGGATCTCATTGGCCTGTTCGATCAGCTTCTTTGCGAAAACACTGTTATCGTACAGGGCTTTACCCATTCCCGGGAACTGTGATCCCTGGCCCGGAAAAATAAATGCATGTTTCATATTCCTGGTATTTCCCCCCCCTTAAAGTAAAGTCGGTCCGATCAAAAAAAAAGTTCGATTGAAAGATCAACCAAACTGGATCGAGCCGGCAAATATACTCTTTAATGCAGATCCGCCGTAATGAGTTTAAGAAACTCGCTCCGGCTCGAATTTTTCTGGAATTCGCCGTCAAACGCCGATGTGGTGGTCACCGAATTCTGTTTCTGCACCCCCCGCATCATCATGCAAAGATGCTTGGCCTCGATCACGACCGCCACTCCCAGCGGATTCAGCGTTTCCTTGATGGCATTCATGATCTCCACGGTCAGTCTTTCCTGCACCTGCAGGCGGCGGGCATATACATCCACCACCCTCGCCATCTTGCTCAACCCGGTGATCCAGCCGTTGGGAATATAGGCGATATGGGCTTTGCCGAAAAACGGGAGCATATGATGTTCGCACATGCTGTACAGTTCGATATCCTTGACCACGATCATCTCGCTGACCGGCTCATGGAACTTGGCCGAATTGATGATGGCCTTGGCATCCAGGTGGTAACCCTGGGTAAGGTACTGCATGGCTTTGGCAAGACGTTCGGGTGTTTTCAGCAACCCTTCTCTTTCGGGGTCCTCGCCGAGGAATCCCAGGATCTCTTTATAATTTTTCATCAGGCCGCCGGTGGCCTTTTCATCGTACTGTTCCGTTTTCCTGTATGACATAACTGCCGGTGTGTTTATTGCTGATTGGATTAAGCGGGGTATTCTACAAAATTGCGGGGCGTTTCATACAACCGTACATGCAGGGCCATCCGCTTGTTGATATGCGGACGAAGCAGGTTGTAAATGACCATAACGATATTCTCTGCCGTGGGATTCAGGTCCCTGAATTCCTGCGTATCCAGATTGAGGTTCTTGTGATCAAAACGGGAATGGATTTCCCGCCGGATGATATCGCTCAGCACTTTCATATCCATGACGAATCCCGTCTTCTTGTCCGGTTTGCCGGTTACTTTTACTTCGAGGTCATAATTATGCCCATGATAATGAGGTAAAGCGCATTTGCCAAAAACCTGCTCATTGGTCTGGTCATCCCATTCCGGGTTGAACAGCCGGTGGGCGGCATTGAACTGCTCTTTTCTGAAAACCGATACTTTCCTGCTCATGTTTCAAAGTTTGAATTCCGCCAGCTTGTTTAACAACAGTCCCGGTGCATTGTTCACCCCTCAGTTTTCGCCATAATATTCCACGTAGATCTTGGAGGTTTCCACCAATTTAAGCCGGTGTAACCGCACTCCGGGGGGTAAACAGGGCGCCAGCTCATTCCATATGCCGGTCACGAGGTTTTCAATAGAGCACATTTTACCTTTCATGAAATCCACATCCATATTCAGGTTCCGATGATCCAGTTTCTCGATGATCTTTTCTTTCACGAGGCTACCGAGTTTTTTGGCATCATAAATAAATCCCGTATCCGGGTCGGGTTTCCCCATAATGGTAACGTAGAGTTCAAAATTGTGGCCGTGCCAGTTCTCATTGGCGCAGGGGCCAAATACCTCTTCATTCTTTTCGCGGGACCAGTTGGGATTAAACAGCTTATGGGCGGCGTTGAAATGTTCGATTCTGGTTAAGTAAACCATGCTTTACTTTTTAATATTTCTCACAGCATCGGGCGGAGAAACAGGTGAGGCGCAAAGGTAGGTTAAATAGAGTTCGAATAATCTGCTAACTTGTGTCATCTAAACCTCCACAAATGAGATTCAAAATCATTTCCACGGCTGTATTTATCATCATCAGCCTGGTTTCGCAGGGCCAGTACATGATGATGAAAGCGGAGAGCCTCAATATCAGTTTCCGGGCGGAAAGCCGGCGGCCGGGACATACCGACAAGACGGAAATCCTGGGCTATATGATGGAAGTTAAAAGCCCGCGGGATGCCGCCAGCGGGATGTCCACGGGTAAAAGGCAATACCAACCGGTCATTCTCTGGAAATTAAGCGGCGCTTCCAGTCCCCAGTTTTACGAGGCGCTGATAAGAAATGACATGCTAAAAAAAATAACGTTCCAATACTACCGGCCTGATGAGGTTTATAAACAAAATGAACTGGTGTACACCGTTGAGTTGGAAAATGTATCGGTTGCCGGTTACCGGCAACTCATGGGCTCGCCGGATGTACCAGAATTCAAGGCCAGGCAGGAAGGATTGTATGATGAAATAAAACTTGTTTTTGATAAAATAACCGTAACGGAAAACAAGGCCAGAACATCGGCTACGGATGCCTGGAAATCCAACAACTGATTCATTCATGCTTTGATTTACCCCGAATGAAAAACTGCCTGCTTGTTTCCGCCACAGCCATCGAGATTTCGCCTTTGTTGGAAAAAATGAGAACGGACAGCCGGTTCCCTGATTCCTGTAACCTGGACATCCTTATTTCCGGTATCGGTCTCACCGCCTCTACTTATTCCATCACCCGGCAACTGGCCATCCGGAGACCCGATTGGGTCATACAGGCGGGTGTGGGCGGATGCTTTGACCGGCGCGTTCCCCTGGGTGCCGTTGTATCGGTAAAAAAAGAAGCCATCGCCGATCAAAGCGTGATCGAACTGAAGCAGCTGAAATCGCTTTTTGATCTCAAACTGGTGCCGCAGGATCAGCCTCCTTTTACAAAGGGATGGCTGGTCAATAATAACACCCTGCTGAAAAAAACAAGACTGAAACAGGTAAGCGGCATCTCCGTCAATGAGATCAGCACATCCCCGAAAAAAATAGCTTTTTACCGGGAGTATTTCAACCCCGTGGTGGAATCGATGGAAGGCGCGGCGCTTCACTACGTGTGCCTGATGGAAAAGATCCCCTTTATCCAGCTGCGAAGCGTCAGCAATTATATCGGAGAAAGGAACCGGAAAAAATGGAACATGAAAGAGGCTGTCATCAACCTGAACCTGGAGCTGTTTAAACTGTTTGATAAATTATGAAGCTGACCCTTGGTTTTTCCCCCTGTCCCAACGACACTTTTATTTTTGACGCGCTCGTCAATGCAAAGATCGACACGGAAGGGTTGGAGATTGAGCCGGTGCTGGAAGATGTGGAAACCCTGAATCAATGGGCCCTTGCCCGTAAACTGGACATAACCAAACTCAGTTTCCCGGCCTTCTTTCAGTCGAGGGACAAATACCTGCTGTTAAACGCAGGCAGTGCGCTCGGGAAAGGGGTAGGCCCGATACTGGTCAGAAGCGCGGAGCAACCCGCTGTGGATTTAGCCGGCCAGACCATCCTGGTTCCGGGATTTAACACAACGGCTAACCTGTTATTGCAATTTGCTTTCCCGGAATTGAAGAATAAACGACCCATGCTTTTTTCCGAGATCGAGGACCTGGTCCTGTGTGGTATTGCCGGTATGGGCGTCCTCATACATGAAAACCGTTTCACTTATGAGGAGAAGGGGTTGCAGAAAGTGGCCGACCTGGGAGAGATTTGGGAGGAGCGAATGAAGGTGCCCATTCCGCTTGGCGGCATAGCGGTCAAAAAATCGATTGACCCGGCCCTTGCTCAAAAGGCGGAGCGACTGATCCGGAAAAGCCTGGAATTTGCCTTTGCCAATTTACCGGCTGTGCCGGAGTATGTTCGGCAGCATGCACAAACTATGAGCGAGGATGTGATGCGACGACACATTGATCTGTATGTGAACAATTACACCCTGGATCTGGGTGAAGAGGGACAAAAGGCCATCAGGACCCTGTATAAAGTTTTTGGCAGCATGAATAATACGGAAGCCCGGGAAAATGAAATCTTATTTCTTTAACGCGGCAGCATACACTTCCAGGCATCGCTTACGGGCACTTTCATGATCGACGATCGGCCGGGGATAGTTCAGTTCATCCAGCTCGGGAATCCATTTCCGGATATATTTCAGTTCAGGGTCGAATTTCTTTGTCTGCAAATAGGGATTGAAAACCCGGAAGTAGGGAGCCGCATCGCAACCGCTGCCTGCCGCCCATTGCCATCCCCCGTTATTGGCCGCCAGGTCGTAGTCCAGCAGTTTTTTGGCGAAATAGGCCTCTCCCCATCTCCAGTCGATCAGCAAATGCTTGGTGAGAAAAGAAGCCACGATCATCCTCACCCGGTTATGCATGAAGCCTGTCGCGTTTAATTCCCGCATACCGGCGTCAACGATGGGATACCCGGTCATACCCCTGCACCAGGCCTCAAACTCTTGCGGGTTGTTTCTCCATTTTATCCTGTCATACTCCGGTTTGAATGCATGACCCACCACCTGCGGAAAATGCCAAAGGATCATTTGGTAAAAATCCCGCCATATCAGTTCGTTCAGGAAAGTTTCATTCAGCCCGCCGGCCTCAGCCGCCAGTTGCCGGATGCTGATCGTTCCAAACCGAAGATGAACGCTCAGCCGGGAAGTGCCTTCGATGGCCGGGAAATCCCGCTGCTCTTTGTAATGCCGGATCACCTGCCCCATCCATTCACGATCGGGATAGGGCTGATTTGTTTTTACAAACCCGATCTCTTCCGGGTTGAATAAGGTTCTCTCCGCCTGCCGGTGAAACCGGGAAAAGTATTTTCGGGTTGGATAGGATTTGAGCTGAAAATCGTTCAGCAAGGCCTTCCATTTCCGGGAATAGGGGGTAAACACCGTGTAGGGTTTCCCGTCATCTTTCAACACTTCATTCTTTTCGAATAGTACGTGATCCTTGAAGCTGTGAAAGCGAATGCCCTTTGACTCGAGCATTGACTGCATGAGCTGATCGCGTTTACGGGCGTAGGGTTCATAATCATTATTGGTGAAAACCTTTTCAACCCGGTAATCCTCCAGTAACGCGGTAAATACATCCTCCGGTTTGCCATAGCGGGTATCCAGCGAAGAACCCATTTTAACCAGTTGCCGCTGCATCTCCCGAAGGGCAATATCGATGAACTCCACCCGGCGGTCCTTCTTATCCTCCAGTTCATCCAGGATATGCGAATCGAAAAT
Organism: uncultured Chitinophaga sp.; assembly: GCA_964424155.1. GTDB lineage: Bacteria > Bacteroidota > Bacteroidia > Chitinophagales > Chitinophagaceae > JJ008. Next base: position 6,498 of record CAYRHU010000063.1, on the reverse strand, counting down.
GAAGACCGGAACAACCGGGTTCCCGTCTTTGAGGGCATGATAAAGCCCCGCGTTATCATCCAGCCGCAGGTCGCGGCGGAACCAGAAAATATTGACGGCCGGTTTCATCTGGGGAGCAACAAGTTCAGGAAAGAATTGTTTTTACGAAACGGTCATAAATATGAACCGTTTTGTCACGTGAATATTTCTTCTCCCCGATTCGTCCCACCCAACGGATGCCCCGGATGGCATTGCTGAGAAACAGTTCATCAGCATTCAACAGGTCATCCGGACCAAGACGCGCTTCAGAAACATTATGCCCCCCTTCTTTTAATGCCTGCAGCAGGTGGGCGCGCATCACGCCGGCTACGCAGCCTTCATCCAGCGCCGGTGTCATTATCCTGTCTTCCTTGATCAGGAATAGATTCGCGATAGTGGAGTCGGCCAGGCGGTCCGACGAGTTGAGTACCAGGGCGTCGTTCCATTTCTGTTCTTTGGCATAAAGCGCCGCCATCGAATAAATCTGGAAGCTCGCGGTTTTCATTCCGGAAAACATATCGCGGCTCTTACGTCCGTCCGGGTATATTCCTGTAATCAGACCGTTTTCATTTAACTCGTTTGCTATTATATCCAGGGGCCAGGCCTCAATGATATAACCGGCCTGTCCCGGGTCATCAAACAGGCCCCCATGGCCCCGGTAAACGGAAAGACGCACCCGGGCCAGCCCCGTGCAGTCATTCTTACGGCAAAGAGACTGAATTTCCTCCCTTAATTTTTCCTTTGTCATTGACCCGGAAACATTCATTTTCATCAGTTCCAGTCCGGCGAATAATCGATTGATATGAAACTCCTCTAAAAGGATCTTCCCCTCAAACAGCTTCATCGTTTCAAAAATGGCGTCGCCATAACGGTATCCCCGGTTAGCGGCCAGAAGCACCGGTTCTTCTGAAGACAGGAAGCGGCCGTTTACACAAACCTTGTTCATGCGGTTAAGTTAGGCCAAAAAAAACGATCCCGTCTCGCCCGGGAGGCGGACAGGATCGTTCAATATACTTGCCAGTTGGAATTACGCGTGTTCCACGATACCGGCTTTCACGGCATACATCACCAGGCCGGCCATTGACTTGGTACCGGTCTTTGTTTTCAGTTTGTCGCGGATGGCTTCCACCGTACGGGGACTCAGGTCTACGATATCGGCGATCTCCTTGGTACTTTTCTCCTCGCACATCAGTTTCAGGATCGTTATTTCCTTTTCGGTGAGTTGTACATCCTGCGGCATGGACGATTCGGTTGTGCGTTTGGTGCGCAGACCGCTCAGCAGGGCCTTATTGGTCAATTCGTTGAAATAAAAATCATTCTCATACACGCCGCGGATGGCTTCATAGATCATTTCGGAACCCGACTCTTTCGTAAGATAAGAATTGGCGCCGATCTCCATCATCTTGGAGATCACGGAATGATCATTGTGCATGGAGAGCATGATCACTTTCACTTCCGGGTACAATTTCTTGATCTCCGGGAGCGTGGTCAGCCCGTCCATGATCGGCATCTGGATGTCCAGCAATACCACATCCGGGCGGATATGCCGGAGCAGGTTCAGCAACTGCATGCCGTTTTCGGCTTCGGCCACCATCTGGATGTCTTTGCGCGCCTGCAGGGAAGTCTTAACGCCGGTGCGGAACAGCGTGTGGTCATCGGCAATGGCCACTTTAATAACGGAGTTGGTTTCGGGATTTTTCATGGATTAAATAATTAGTAAAAAATTATTGGATTCAGTATTTATTCTGAATGCAAGATGGAAAAATCCCGCTACATACACCATAGGGAAAGTACTTGATTTCAAATTTGCGGAAAGTACCGGGGATCAAACCCTTTTCGGAACTGTACGATACCCGTGCCGGAATTTTACGAATCTCCCCGTAAATACCGAATAATTCAAAAAGGGCAGTTACCCTCTTGTTAACAATTACATGTGGATATACTTTTGGATCAGAAAGTTGATTGACACGGATGAACTGTCTTTACCCTCTCATCCAATGTCCATAACCGTCCAGAAAGTTATTTCCAATACCAATGAAAAACCGGCCCCGTTTCAACGGGGCGACACTTCAAACCGGCCAGTCAACTTTCTCTTTTTTCACCCGCCGAAGCTTTAGCGCAGGCGGGTATCCATTCAGAAAGTCCCGTTTTTAGGAATCCAATACCCTGCCGAAGAAAAACCAGAACCTGCAACCGTTAAACCCTGTCCTTATGAAGCCCGACACTTAATCATCTTTTTTCTTTCATAACAGTAACGTTAGCCCCGGTCCTCATAACGCCGGGGTTTTTTATTGTATTAATAAAAGAAAGGTTATTGCTTTTCCGCCACGAGGTAGGCACGCGGCTCACCCAGGGTGAATTTCTTTTTCCCCGGAATGCTGTATACATCCTTTAGTGCAAGACCCGCTTTCGAAAGCATCGATTCCATTTCATTGAGCGAATAAATATAATCGATACCGGTTTTGAGTTCCATGGCGCCACCCGGCGCGAGGATGGTGCTCTCCGTTACCATCCGGGTTGGGTGAAAGAGTATGGTGGAATCGGTAAGGAACTTAAGGTCGCCGTAACTGCTCCAGCCCCTGTCGCGGAAATTCCTGAAAATGATTTCCGCGATCGACCAGGTATTGATAAGCAGTTTTCCGCCTGTCTTCAATGCGGAGTTGATCATGGAAAACAGTTGAGCGGATTCTTCCGGGCTGAAAAAATTCAGGCTGTTCCCCATGCCGATCACAAGGTCGTATTCACCGGCCGGTTTAAAATCCAGTACGGGCTGGCAAAGGGCGGATACCGGCAGTTTTTCCTTTTCAGCGGCAGTCTTGATTTCCTCAATATAAACGGGCAGGTTATCCACCGCCGTTACTTCGATCCCCTGCCGGGCCAGTCCCAGCGCGTGCCGCCCGTAACCGCACATCAGGTCGAGCACCCGGCTGCCTTTCTTCAGATTGAAATAGGAAACCATGAAATCCACCTCCCTCACCGTGAGTTCATCGGGGATGATGGCCCTCCAGATATCTTTGTAATACCCGTCGAAAAAATTATCGTTGATATTGCTCATGCTGATGAGTTAGTGGCCGGTCGCGGGAACTTTCCGGGTTATTCAAGGAGTTTATTGCGCATGCCGTACATCACTAAACCGGCGATGGTTTTGGCGCCCACTTTCTGTTTCATGTTCTGGCGGATGGTCTCGATGGTGCGGGGGCTCAGAAATACTTCCTTGGAGATTTCCTCCGTGGTTTTATCCTCGGCGATAAGTTTGAGGATCTTGATCTCTTTCTCGGAAAACTTAACGGGATTGGGATAGAACTGCCGCACCGTTTTTTTATGCTGAAGTTTCAGCAGCACGGCCTTGTTCACCAGTTCGTTGAAATAGAAATCGTCGTTCATGCAGGTGAGGATGGCCTGGTAGATCTCTTCCGGGTCGGTGGTTTTGGTGAGATAGGCGTTGGCGCCCATTTCCATCATCCTGGTGATCATCTCCTGGTCGTCGTACATGGTAAGCACGATGATCTTGAGGTTCTCGTATTCTTTCCGGATCAGGCTGATGGCATTGATCCCGTCCACTTCGGGCATTCGGATATCCATCAGGATCACATCGGGGAGCTTAAGCTGGAGTTTGTGCATCAGGTCCTTTCCGTCTTCGGCCTCCCAGAGTATTTTGAGGTACTCCTTGTCTTTCAGGGCCATACGGATACCGTCGCGGAAGATTTTGTGGTCGTCGGCAATCGCCACCTTGATTTGCTGGGTACTCATGGAGTATTGGTTTGCAGTTAATTATTGGACTTTGCGTAAAAGTACGCAATTTTCAATCAGCTATAAAAATTAGTTTGAGATGTTACCGGAGCGAATAATTGAATGAAAACTGGTAAATGGGCTGGAAATAGCCGATCTCGGGTTTCTTGACGTATTTATAATAAAGCACCTTGATATTAACCAGGTTATTGATCTCCACTCCCCAGGCCAGTGACCAGCCATGGTAAAGTCCGTTGGTATCCATACCGGGAATGATATTTCTTAATTGCTCCCGCCCGCTTTTGCTAATAATATAGCGGGGTACAAACCAGAACACCCCCAGGTTCTTCAGGTGCTGTCTTTCCCAGGCGCCGGTTTGGAAATAAAATCCTGCGGTACCGAAATTATTCAGGAAGTTGACCGGTTTTCCCGTCAACGGATCTGTTACGGGTCCTGAGCGGTAACCGGTAAGAATTTTTATTCCCGCCTGGTATATAAAGCCGTACCGGGTCGGGTTTAATCGCTGCTTTCTGAAATAGAGCAAACCATCCGCGGAAATATTTGCGAGTCCGCTGAGCGGGTTGATAAAATTGACCGCCAGCTGGTCATTCCCGGGTTGCCCGCCCGGTATTTGCGGATTCTGAAAACTATTGGAGGAAACGCCGCTGTATATGGAAAGCGGGATGGCGAAACGCCCCGGTTCCCCGATATAAAGCCGGATAAACCGAGCGGAAGCGTTTACCTGGCCGTTACTAATAATGTCAATAAAGCCGGAACTGAGAATTTCGGGTTTGGGAATTTGTGGCTTTTTGTTTTTATCTGATGTGTCAGCCAAAAAAGAATACTGTCCTCCTTTCGCCTGTGAACCTGCCAGGATGGGACACAGCCCGAGCCCTATCAGCAAAAAGAGATACATGGTAAAACGAAACGATTCTTTTTGATGAATTCATAACCCTGGTAAATGCTACAGGGACTGAAAAAATGTTTTCTTTCATTGCTGGCGGAATAATAAGATTGCATGCAGGAAACTACCTGGTTTCCCTTTTTCCGGATTCCGTCTTTGAATTTTTCCCTTTTATGAATAGTAAACCGAGGTAAACTAAAAAAACAGGTAATGAAAATAATAAAGACCCGAAAACGCTGGATAGAACATCACTGAATGTGCTACTGTATATCTCCCCGGCTTCGTTTACTAATTCACTGCAAACATGGGAGGCAATAATATTCAACAACCCGTGTGAAATACCGAGTAACCAGACATTCCCGACGCGTATCATAATAATTCCTAACAACAATCCCGTAAAGAACGCATATACTAACTGCGGTGCAACACTTACAAACGGCGCTTCCCTCAAATTAATCAGGTGTATCAGGGAAAACAGTATGGCAGATACAACACAATAAAAGTGAACAGAACGACCGGAATAATTTTTCTTCAAATGACCCATGATCGCGCCTCTGAAAATGACCTCCTCCGCCGTGGCGGCCAGCATCACACTGCTGATCATTAGAACAACCGGGTATGACCATTCCAGGCATTCATACTTTTTCCATTCAAACATCATCATGCCCGGGATAATAAGCGGAATAATTATCATCCAGGTATGCGCAGACCTTCCCGGCCGGAATCCGCCTGTTTTCAGAATACCCGTCTTCCTCGCCCAAACCAGGCAGATCAAAATGGCTAACAGCGAACTGATAATTTTAGGAAGAAAATAACCGGTACCGTGTTTGCCATTCACTTCCGCCGAAGAAGACAGAACTATCACATCGGTCAAAGACCGTACTAACAGGGAACTGGCTATTATGACCGCCAGCAGAAATAAGTAATTCAGGAGATCTCGAAATTTCATGTTAACTCTTATTTGACTAAATTAGGCTCCTCCCCTTAAATCCGGGAAGGAGCCGTTTATTTCCGTCAGAATATGCTTATCCCGACCTTACAACCCCGGTTGGTAAAATAACCGTTTAATGGCCATGACAACTCCAGGCAAAGGCTTTGCAGGTTTGCCGGCCAGCTGCTGCAACTAACCCATACAATATCACAGGTAATTCCAATACGGATAAAAGCTTCGGGCACGGCACTGGCGTGAACGAAACCCGGATCATGTAAAATGTATTGCTGATCCGATAACGAATAGGACCCCGCGGCGACAGGGGTCTGGCCTTTTGCATAGGCGGTCTTCCTAAGTGAAGTCAAAATACCATCACCGGCCACCTTATCAAAGCCCTTGCCGTCGTCCCGGAATTCCTCGTCATTAAAACTGGCAATCCGGGGAGTTTTGCCGGGTTCATAAAAATTGGTAACCCGGATGCACCTGGCATATTCGCCGGGCGTCACCCCCAGCCGGATAAATTCGGTGTATGCAATATGCGCCCTGGCATAAGCCTCGTCGTACACGTTTGCATCATCCTGCGCCACTGATTGTGTCGTTATTACGCTCAAAAGCGCCAATACCTTCATAAGCTTGATCGTTTTCATTATTAATGTATTTGCCGCCTACTCTCTTCAATACCCGGTTTTCGGCCTTCCCGTGACAATTTTCCCGCTGCCGGCAGGCAGTTAACTGATGAGCCAAAACTAGCTCAGCCACCGGCCTTAACCCGGGGAGAAGGGCCGGTAAAATCAAGTTCTTTAACGGCAATAGGAGCGCCAAAAAAATAGCGTTATGCGAAAATTGCTCCTCAAAGGAGACTGAGAATCAAATCTATTGGTGTTTTATGGAAATAGGATGGTGAAAAAACATTTTA
>CAYRHU010000062.1:0-22506 GCA_964424155.1 uncultured Chitinophaga sp. | reverse complement strand
TTTGATTTCGTTTTTTGCCATGGTATTAAGCCTCCACTGCTTTTTCGGTTCCTGTAGTTACGCCACTTCTCTTTTTTGCATTGTACCCGACGGCGTATTTATCGAGTTTGGTGCAAAGATGACGCAGGACGGTTTCGTCGCGCAGCATCTGGATCTTCATTTTTTCATTGAAATCGGGAGCAGCGGTGTACTCCATGATCCAGTAAAGGCCAGTAGTTTTTTTCTGGATCGGGTAGGCCAGTGATTTCAGCCCCCAGGGATTTTCGTGTACAACGGTTCCACCGGCATCCGTTACCATTTTGGCATACTTCTTCTGCTCGGCTTTGAACTCATCATCACTTAAAACCGGGGTGAAGATCACCATCAGTTCGTAGTTGTTCATTGCAACTTTTTTTACCCGCCGGTGCTTTACGCAAAGGCGGACAGATTAAGAAATTCGGTTTATCCGCCGATGCATAAGCGAAGGCGGGTTTTCCCCATCGGACATCCGCCGGTTGGCGGAAGAATCTGCGAATCCAGATTTGGGGCGGCAAAGATAGGGAGATAATGCCAGAATTCAGGGTTTTAGGGGCTTTAAATTTTACCCCACGAGAGACATATCGTTAATATGTAGTGTTTTGGAAATGAAGATCAAAATGCTTTTTTGCCGGGATCCGTTTTTTTCAACACGACGATATAGGTCGGAAAGTGATCGCTGTACCCTCCCCGGTAACGGTTCCCGTCCCAGGTGCGCATGGGGTATCCTTTATACCGGCCGATATTTTCCACCATATATTCCTTTTTGAAAACATGCTGCTGGTAAAAAAAGAAACCGGGCTGGTCACGGCCCAGCCAGGGGGAGGAGATCAATATCTGGTCGAAGAGCCCCCAGGCATCCTGGTAAGCCAGTGTGCCAAACCCTTTCTTATACAGTTCGGTCCAGGGATTATACATGCCACCGGGTCTTACATCTTTCAGCCTGCCTTTCGCGTTGATGATACCCGCAACACTGTTATTGGTGGGATCATCATTCAGGTCGCCCATCACGATCAGTTTTGCATTGGGTTCTTCCCGGAGTATGGAGTCCATATGATTCCGGCACACCTGGGCCGCCGCTTCCCGCGCCGGTGCGCTCCGTTCCTCACCCCCGCTGCGGCTGGGCCAGTGATTCACATAAACATGAATGACCTCTCCATCCAGTTTCCCCTTTACCCACAGAATGTCGCGGGTAAAATATGCATCTTTTGTTCCGCCGGGCAGCTGAACGAACAGTTTATCACTGGCCTCCACGGTAAAATATTTCGGGTTATAGAGGAGTCCCACGTCTATCCCCCGGGCATCTCTTGAATCGTAATGAACGATCCTGTAATTCCTTTTTTTAAGCAGTGCGTGTTGTACCAGGTCAGACAAAACCGTATCATTCTCCACTTCCGCCACTCCCAGGAGGGCGGGACCATCCGGATTCTGATCGGCTCCTATTTGTGCGATAACCGTCGCGAGCCGGTTGACTTTGTCCAGGTAGATCTCCCCGGTATAATTCTTGGGGCCGGAAGGAAGAAATTCCTCATCGTTCACCATCGGGTTATCCAGCGTATCGTAAAAGTTCTCCAGGTTATAAAATCCAATGACAGCCATTTTATAGGAAGCGGCGTTTTGCTGTCCGAGTAAGGGAAAACAGGCCGGGAGCAGGAAGAATATAATTACAAGTTTTTTCATGTCAGGCTGATGAGCTGCAAACTTAAATGTAAATCGGCAGACGCTTCGCAGGTGCAAAAGGATGCCCCGTTAAGTTATTATGATGTGCCGAACTTTTTTAGAGACCGAGTCATAAACCGAGTAAATTTGCCACCTTGTTTAAATCAGAACTACATGCGTAAACCCTTCTTACTGCTGCCCCTGCTCCTGTTTGCAGGTATAATTTCCATAGCCCAGACTGATACCACCGCCCGGAGAGACACATCCGTCCTGGATGAATTAAAGGAAGGAGTGCTGGATAACATACCCGTTGTTTCCCTGGACGACAATGACCTGGGTGACGGGGGGAACCCCAATATCGCTTCCCTGCTGACTGCCGCGAGGGATCCTTTTTTTTCCGCGGCCGCTTTTAATTTCAGCGCGGTCCGGTTTCGTGTCCGGGGCTACGACAATGATCATTTCGGCACCTATATGAACGGGATCCCGATGGATAACCTGGATAACGGGTTCACGCCGTATGGTCTCTGGGGCGGACTCAATGATGTGATGCGGAACCGGGAAATTTCCTGGGGGCTCCGGAACAACACATTTGCCTTCGGCGACATTGGCAGTAACACCCATATCGACAGCCGCGCCAGCAAGCAACGCGCACAAACCAGTATAAACTACGCGGCGTCCAACCGGAATTATAATAACCGGGTCATGATCACGCATTCCACGGGACTGAATAAGAAAGGCTGGGCATTCACGCTGAGCGGCAGCCGCCGGTGGGCGGAAGAGGGTTATGTGCCGGGTACCTATTATGAGGGCTGGGGCTATTTTGCTGCAGTGGATAAAAAGCTGGGCCAAAAACAGCTGTTGTCCCTAGCCGTGTTCGGCGCACCGACTGAGAACGGGCGGCAGGGCGCTTCGGTGAGCGAAATGATCGACCTGGCCGGCACCAATTTCTATAATCCCAACTGGGGATATCAAAACGGGGTTAAACGAAATGCCAGTATCGGCAGAACACACCAGCCCGTGGCCATTCTCACCCATGACTTCAGGATCAGCAATAACACTTCGCTGGTTACGGCCGCCGGATTCTCTTTCGGCAAACGCAGCGTTACGGCGCTTGACTGGTACAATGCATCCGATCCGCGGCCCGATTATTACCGCTACCTGCCCAGTTATACATCCACCTGGGCCAGCACTACCGACCCGGTTCAGGCGGAACGGCTTTATGAGCTGATGAAAAACGATATCAACTACCGGCAGATCAACTGGCAGCGGCTCTATACCGTGAACCGCGACAGCTATTCCACCATCGATAATGCAAATGGCATTCCGGGTAATTCCGTAAGCGGCCACCGCTCCAGGTATATTATTGAAGAAAGGATCATCAATTCCACCCGGTTTAATGCCAATGCGGTGATCAATACCCGCTTCACGGATAATATTGAATTTACAGGCGGGGCATCCTACCAGATGCAGCGCAATCATTATTTTAAAAAGGTGGAAGACCTGCTTGGGGGTGATTTTTATGTCAACCTGAACCAGTTTGCAGAAAGGGATTTCCCCACCGATAATTCGGCCAACCAGTTTGATCTCGACCATCCCAACCGGATCCTGTACAAAGGAGACAAATTCGGATACGATTATAATATCAATATCAGTAAAACGTCGGCCTGGGCGCAGTCCGTTTTTAAATTCAGCAGCGTTGATTTCTATGTAGCCGGCCAGGTATCCTTCACCAGTTTTTACCGCGAAGGAAAGGTGAGGAACGGTCTGTTCCCCACTACCTCGATGGGTAAGGGTACGGTAAACGAATTTACCAACTACGGGGTAAAGGGAGGCGTTACCTACAAAATAGACGGTCGCAATTATATTTATGTAAACGGAAGCTACCAGACCCGGGCCCCGTATTTTGAAAATGTCTTCCTCTCTCCCCGCACCCGCAATACCCAGCAGGAAACTGTTTCCAGTGAAACGATCTACTCCGCCGAAGGCGCCTATATCATGAATGCACCCCGGCTCAAGATAAGGATCGGGGGGTACTATACCCGGTTCAAAGACGGCATGGATGTAATGTCATTCTATCACGACAGCTACCAGAATTTTGTGAATTATGCGATCCGGGGAATTGACAGGCTTCATTTCGGCGGCGAGTTTGGCGTGGAGGCAAAACTGACTTCAACCATTACCGTGAATGCCGCCGCGGCGGTGGGCCGATATTATTACGACAGCCAGCAGAATGCCGTGGTCACCGTGGATAACAGTTCATCGGTTCTGGGACAGCAGCTCATTTATATGGAGAATTTCAGGGTTCCCTCCACACCCATGGAAGCTTACAGCCTGGGGGCCACGTACCGTTCGCCGAAATTCTGGTTTGTAAGCCTTACCGGTAATTATTTTGACAAGTCCTACCTGAGCGCCAACCCGCTCCGGCGTACATGGGATGCGCTCCAGTATGTTACCCCCAAAAGCGATGCGTATAATGAGATCTTTAACCAGACAAAATTTGATTCGCAGTACACCCTCGATTTTTTCGGAGGGTATTCATGGAAATTACCAAAAGGAATGGAGATCAATCGTAAGGCTACCTATCTGGTATTTAACCTGGGAGTGAATAATATCCTGAACAATAAGGATATCATTACGGGCGGATTTGAACAACTGCGTTTTGATCCCCAGGGTTCGCCATCCGATCCCGTTACGGTTGGTAAGTTCCCGCCTAAATTCTATTACGCTTACGGACTCAACTTTTTTGCCAGCGTAACGCTGCGGTTCTGATAAAAAGATATTTAACCTAATTCATTTATTATGCATATCCGAATTTATAAATGGGCATTTGGCGCGGTGACGGTATTGTTGACCGCCCTGCTGTTTGCTTCCTGTAATAAATTGCCGGTGGGTCCCGACGGACCGGATCCCTTACCGCCTCCTCCCCCGGGAACCTATATCCCGATCACTGATTTCAGGGCCTTATACAGCGGGTCTGGGGATATGACCGTTCCGGCGGGCACCAAAAAAGTGCTGGGGGTGGTGATCTCCAACAGCGCCAACGAGGCCGTGGGAAATTTTCGCCTGCAGGACCAGAGCGGAGGAGGTTTGTATTTATATACGGTTGTCGGATCACCGGTTTATGCCCTGGGCACCGTACTCGAGATCGATGCCGCGGGGGTGGGGGTATTCACCTTGTGGAATGGTGACCTGGAGTTAAAAAGCGTTCCCCAGAGCAACGTGGTGATAAAAGCCGGCACGATCAATATTACACCCAGGGTGGCCACGGTGGCCGAGATCATTACCAACCGGAGCACCTGGGCTTCCTCGCTGGTGAAGATCAATAACGTCACCTCTATTACACAGGCCTCATCCAATTCGACTGGCATCACCTATAATATTACGGATGCCACAGGCACCCTGTCCATGTTTGTGCGCAATGTTTCGGGTATAACGGTGAATACCGCGGGCACCTCCGTTACCGGCTATGTATCCATATATAATTCCACAACACAAATCGGGATCCGTAACGCGGGGGATATTCAATAATAAAGAATGTAAGAATGAAATTTATGCATATGAGAACAAAAACATTATTTGGCGGAATAGTCGCGGCGGCGGCGCTTGTATTTTCCGCTTTATCCTGCCAGAAAAAATACCCGGCCCCGCCCGTTACAGGTCAGCCGGATGTGGTGGCGAATATCACCATTAAGGATGTCAAGACGCGGTATGTGTCCGGCCCCCCTGTTGAGATAACGGATGATGCGGTGATCGAGGGTATTGTAAACTGCGATGACCGGAGTGGCAATTATTACCAGCAAATATCCCTTCAGGACGCCACGGGAGGCGTAGTGCTTCGCCTGGGTTCTTTTAATTTATTTAATGATTTTCCGGTTGGAAGAAAGATCTATGTGAAGCTGAAGGGTCTTTACCTGGGCCGGTTTAACGGCACGCTCCAGTTTGGCGGCGGGATCGACAGCCAGTATATCAGCCAGGGCGGGGTAACACTCCTGGCTGCCAACCTTATCGATCAGCACGTGATCAAGGGTCCCCTTAACCAGCCACTCGTGCCACAGGTGGTAACCGTTCCGCAATTAACCACCAGTCTTCAGAACCCGTTTATCAGCACGCTTGTCAAACTTCAGGGTTTTGAATTTGCAGGGGGTGAACTCGGAAAGAATTACGCGGATGATAACCAGTCGGGCAACCGGATTATCCAGGGATGCACGGCACCTACCACCAACAGGCTGATACTCCGTTCCAGCAATTATGCCAATTTCGGGGCGCTTCCCGTGGCACAGGGAAACGGGGATATTATCGGGATCTATTCCTATTTCAATTCCGATAAACAATTGACGATACGGGACACTACAGATGTTCAGTTCTATGGCCCCCGTTGCCCCACTGCAGGCGGTGGCGGTACGATCAACCTGGGAAGCACTTCTCCTTTTATCATCAATTTCGATAATATCGGTACCGGCGGTTTACCCCCGGGCGTATATGTTAAGCAGGATGCCACAGCACTCGACCTTGGAAATGAAGGCACGGTATACAACGGTAATTTCAACAACGGAACAGCCTGGAACCAGACAAGTCTCGGGTTTAAGAATTACGCGTCTGCAACGGGACTTACTGTATCGGCGAATTCAACAACCCAAAATGCTTCCGTGAACAGGGCATTGGGCGTCAGGCAAACGGGAACCGCCGGCAGTGGCGGCGATCCCGGCGCTGCTTTTGCCATGTTACTGGCCAACACGACAGGCAAATCCAACCTGCAGCTGGAATTCAAATTGCAATCACTGGATGGAGTATCAGCTCCGGCACGAACCACTACCTGGAAGGTAGATTACGGAATTGGCCAGAGCCCGGGCGCATTTTCGGTGATCACGACAAGCCCGGCAACGCTGACCACGGCTTACGGTACATTTTCCAATACTACGGTCACCGTGAATTTCGGAAGCCTGTTGAATAATATCAGCCAGCCGGTATGGATAAGAGTGGTGGCGCTCACACCCACTACCGGGGGCGGCAACCGGCCCTCCACCGCTATCGATGATGTGAGATTTTCATGGAATTAAAATGGCGGGGTTAACAAACAAAGATGAATCGTAACAAATTATTTCAAATGAAAAGTATGAGAAAGTTATTCCTGTTGGTTTGCCTGGGTTTTTTCATGGCGAACAGCCATGGACAGTTATTATATGAGCCCTTTAACTATACACCGGATGCGGTGAATGGCATTGCGCAGCAGAGCGGGGGCCTCTGGGTGAGGATCAACTCCGGTGATTCAGTGCTTGTAACCAGCGGGAGTCTTACTTACACGGGATTACCCGCTTCAACGGGGAATAAGATTTCTTTCGACGGCTCCGGAAGTGACAATTACCGTGTGTTCGGGGCGCAAACAACGGGAACCGTATATTATTCATTTATCCTGAATGTTTCTTCCCTGGGAAGTCTGAATACAACGGGCACTTATTTCACCGGGCTCATCCAAACCGCCTCTACCTCCGCATTCGGGGGTACGGTATGGACCCGGCAGAGTGCAACCGCCGGAAAATTCAATGTGGGTATTTCCACCCGAAGCAACTCGGCGGTTAGCTGGCTGGCTGCGGAACTGGATCCGGCCACATCCTATTTTATCGTGGCGGCATACGAGATCATAGCCGGCACAGCCAATGATGTGGCAAAGATCTGGCTTAATACGCCGGCCATCGGGGGCGCGGAACCGGCACCGGATGCCACATCGGTACCGGGCACCGACCTTGGTGCAACCGGAATTGAACGGATTTTGATCAGGCAGGATGCAGCCACTACCACGCCCTTTATCAATTACGATGAACTGCGGGTGGGAACCACCTGGCAGGATGTTACTCCTTCCGGGGCCGTTCCGGTGTTAACGATTTCTTCGCCCCTTTCTTCTTTCGGCAATGTGTGCATCAATACCACGGCAGGTCCCAATACATTTACCATTTCCGGTTCTAACCTCACAACGGCCAACGTCAATGTAGCGGCCCTCACCGGGTACACCTATGCCACTTCATCGGGAGGCCCCTACACCAGTACGCTGAGTATCGCGCAGCCGGGTGGTACATTCAACCAGCAGGTCTTTGTTAATTTCACCCCCACCGCGGTGCAATCGTATAACGGGAATATCGCAGTGGATGGGGGCGGGGTGTCTGCGCCGGTAAATGCCGCGGCATCGGGAGCAGGGGTCAATACCGCGCCCGTGGTTGTAACCGGGGGAGCCAGTTCCATTACACAGGTGTCAGCCACAGCGGCCGGTACGATCAGCAACACGGGCTGTACCGCCATTAGCGCTTACGGAATTGAATACAGCACCACCCCCGGATTCCCTAACGGAACGGGTACACAGGTACCTTCTTCAAATTTGTCGGGGGGCAATTTCAGTTCAAACCTTACCGGGCTGAACCCGGGTATAACCTATTATTACAAGGCTTATGCCACCAATGCCGGCGGAACATCGTACGGAACAGAGCAATCATTCACAACACTTACTCCGAATCCTTCCATCACCGTTACGCCATTAACGGCTTTTGGAAATGTGTGTATCAATACGACGGCAGGACCGAATTCATTTACCATTACAGGAGGTAACCTTACAAACGCCAATGTGAATGTGGGACCGCTTACGGGTTTCAGTTTTGCCACCACTTCCGGGGGAACCTATTCGGCTTCCCTGAGTCTTGCACAACCCGGCGGATCTTATTCCCAGGACATTTACGTTCGGTTTACGCCATTGGCTGTGCAATCATATAATGGTAACATACCTGTAAGCGGTGGCGGAATAGCCGCCCCCGTGAATGTGGCTGCATCGGGTGATGGTGTGAATACATCGCCAACTGTAGCCACCGGCGCTGCCTCTTCCATTACCTATAACAGCGCCATGGCGGCGGGTACCATTTCAGCAACCGGTTGTACATCGGTTACCGCCTATGGTATTGAATACAGTACCGTAAATGGTTTCCCTAACGGAAGCGGAACCCAGGTGGCGTCATCAAACCTGGGGGGAGGTAATTTTTCATCTTCCCTTACCGGTTTATCGGCCAGTACGGTTTACTATTATAAAGCATATGCCACGAATGCAGGCGGCACCGCCTATGGATCGCAGCAAAGCTTTACCACCGCACCTGTTCCGATTGCGCTCACCGCCACGGCGCTCAGCCCGTTTGGGGATCTGTGCATCAACACTACCGGGGGGCCCAACACGTTTACGATCAACGGAAGTTTCCTGACCAATGCGAATATTTCCGTGGGACCTCTCTCTGGTTACAGTTTTGCCACTGCAGCGAGCGGAACTTATACCGCCTCCCTGAGTCTAACCCAACCCGGGGGCACTTATAGCCAGGTGGTATATGTTCGGTTTTCACCCACGGCCGTTCAATCCTATAACGGCAATATACCCGTAAGCGGCGGCGGATTCCCGGTAACGGTCAATGTGGCCGCGTCGGGTAACGGGGTTAACACACTTGCCACCGTTATCACCGGAAATGCCGGCAATATGACCAACCACAGCGCCGTACTGGGGGGCTCCCTGGCGGCTACGGGTTGTTCGCCTGTAACGGCTTATGGGATTGAGTTCAGCGGAATCAATGGCTTTGCGAATGGAACCGGCACCAAGGTGCCGTCGTCCAATTTAAGTGGTGATAGCTTTACCTCTGCCCTCAGCGGACTGGTGCAGGGCGCCGTTTATTACTACAAGGCCTATGCGGTAAATAACGGCGGCACATCGTATGGACTGCAGCAGACTTTCACGGTACCGGCCATAGCGGATGGCTTTACCCTGTATCCTTCACCGGTTGCCCGCGGCGGGGAACTGAGAGTGACCAGGAATAACCTGAAACCCGGATATTACGGCCTGATGTTTATCAACAGCGCCGGTCAGTTGGTTTACCAGTATGATATACACATACAGGCCAACTTTATCAACCAGGCCTTTATGGTTCCGTACAGTTTGTCGCCGGGAGTGTACCGGGTGCGGCTGGCTAACAATGATACCTTCTTTGGATTGAAAACGATCAGCGTGTTTTAAACATGCTATCTCGCAAAAAAGGGGTTCGCGGTAATGCGATCCCCTTTTTTTATTCCCTTTGGAAATTAATAATGTACCAGTTTGAACATTGATCTTTGAGTCCGTGATTCTGTTTGCAGGAAATATATACCACGGGGGAGGAAAGGCAATTGCAGACGGATGCTCGCGCCCTCGGACAGCCGGTCAATCGGGTGCTGGAATACTAATCTGCCGTCTGGTGCATATAATGATAAGCGAATATCTTTTAAATTCCTTGTCGCTTTAATAAATAGCTTATCCGCAAACGGATTGGGGAATAGGTTCACACCCAGTTCGGAGGCAGGCACAACCGGGAGTCCTGTTACCGTTCCTGCCAGGTTATAGCCCGAAAAAACAGGGAAATGATCGGATGTATTGTGGGCGGAAATATAATCCGGTACAACCTGGGTGACATCCGTTCTGATCATGGCGGACCCTGAAATATAATAAGGGAACACTTCATTGGATATTACATGGTTGTCGATAACATTGGGAAAATTGATCATGCTGCTCTGCCCCGCCGTACCCAGCGGGAGGGTGATGGACCGGTAATGATCCCCGTCGGTACTGTCGGTTACGATTACATAATAGGAACTGACGGAGGAACCGGGATAAATACTGGTGTGAAGGGCATCGTTAAAGTCACCGATAATCAGGTTCAGGGTATTGCTGAAATAGGTGTCAAGAGTGTCTTTCAGCTCAATGGCGGCCTCCTCGCGCCTGTTAAAATCATCAAGAGAGCTTCCGGCTTTGCCGTGTAAAAGGATAAAATTCAGATCCCGGCTGATGCCATTGATGGTGGCGGTCGCCGATAACATAAAAGGGAAACGGCCGCTGGCCCAATTAGTGTAGCCCGCGCTGCTGTTGCGCATGATGCCCCGCGTGGTCACATTCGAAAAAACAGACTTTCGGTAGATATAAGCCTGTTTCTGACCACTGAGCCAGGACGCGCCCGTACCGGTAGTGTTGTTGCTGCAATAAGGCGCGATGACAAATGCGAATTCCGAATTTCCCAGCGAATCCACGAGCCGCCGCAGTCGCATGGAATCCACCACTTCCACCAACCCGTATAGATCAGCATTGAAATAACGCATCAGTTTTTTTACATTGGCTTCCTGGAGATTCTTGTCGGGGGGGCCGCTGTTATAAGGAGCGCCGAAATATTCGATATTCCAGCTAACCACATCAAGGGTGGACGGACTGCTCTGGGCCACCAGGGTTGAACAATGGAGCAGGAAGCCGGTCAGCGTAACGAGTGTACCTCTTTTCATGAAATCGATTGGGGGTTCAAATGTACTACAGAAACCCCTTTTTGCCTCTTCAGGGCTCGGAAAGGCGGAGATCCATCATCTTCAGTTGCAGCGAGGTATTGCCGTTCCATTCATTTTCCTCGATAGTGAATACGATATCCAGGGGTTTCTTTTGCTGCAGCAACGGAAATTTACCGGCCATCCGGAAGCCGATGCCTGAAAGTGTTGCCTGGTCTTGTTTGAGTGAGAATTTGATATGCTCCTCTTTAACGATCCGCGACCATCCCGTATCCTGCACCCGGGTTGCGACAAAGACAGGGCGCAGGTTCTCCGGCCCGAATGGTTCCATCTGGCAGATAATTTTATAGAGGGGATCTTGTATGTCCCGCAACCTGATCTCAGCGTCGATCACGATCTCGGGAATCAGCAGGGAAGGATCGATGGTGGAGGAAACCTGCTGTTCAAATTTTTCCCGGAACGGATCCACCTGGTCCAGTTCAAGGGTAAGTCCGGCGGCGGCAAAATGACCGCCATATCCCAGCAGGTGATCCCTGCAGGCATGGATAGCCTCATACAGGTTAAATCCGGGAACACTCCGGGCGCTGCCGGCCGCGTAATCGCCGGAGCGGGTAAGCACCACCGTAGGGCGATGGTAGTGTTCTATGAGTCTGGAAGCAACGATACCCACCACTCCTTTATGCCAGTGAGGTTGAAACACTACGGTGGATTTCCTGTTCTTCCAGTCTTCATGGCCATTGATTATCGACAACGCCTCCTCTGTAATGCTGCTGTCGGCTTCTTTCCTGTCGGTATTATCGCTATGCAGCATTTCGGCGTAATGAAGGGCTTCTTCTTCCGACTCGGCCACGAACATCCGGACGGCTTTGGTGGCGTCATCCATTCTCCCGGCGGCATTCACACGGGGGGCGATCATGAAAACGAGATTCGTGATATGCAGCTCTTTTACCAGTCCGCTGAGTTTTGTAAGGGCCTTGATACCCGGGTTGGGATCGCGGTTGGCTTTGATGAGCCCATGATAGGCCAGGATCCTGTTTTCATCCGTTACGGGCACGATATCCGCGGCAATGGCCGTAGCCACGAGGTCAAGGTACTGGTAAGGGGTATCGGCCGGTAACCCCAGTTTGTCTGTTATGGCCGTGATCAGTTTGTATCCCACCCCGCACCCGCAAAGTTCCTTGAAGGGATAGGGGCAGTCTTTTTGTTTGGGATTCAGGATGGCCACGGCCGGGGGGAGGAGTTCATCGGGAAGGTGGTGGTCACAAACGATAAAGTCGATATCTAACTCTCTGGCATAAGCGATAAGATCGGCGGACTTGATACCGCAATCGAGCGCTATGATGAGGGTGAACCCGTTATTTTTTGCGAAATCGATGCCTGCCTTGCTAACGCCATAACCTTCCCTGTACCGGTGAGGGATATAAAAATCAAGTTCGTTATGGATCCCTCGTAAAAACCGGTACATACATGCCACGGCCGTGGTTCCGTCCACGTCGTAATCGCCGAAAACCAGGATCTTTTCTTTGCTTTCAATCGCTGCCAGTACGCGGCCGACCGCCTTTTCCATATCCTTCATGAGCCAGGGGCTGTGAAGGCTGGCGAGGTCGGGCCGGAAATATTCCCTGGCTTTTTCAAAGTTGTCGATACCGCGTTGCACCAGGATGCGGCAAATCAGCGGACTGATCTTGAGTGATTGCTGGAGTGAGGCTGTTTTGGCCTCATCGGCTTTAAGAATGTTCCATCTATTCTGCATGATCGTAACTCACTTTTTGGCAGCGGCAGGAAGTTAATATTTTCGGTCCGTAACGTACACCACCATGTCTTCCAGCCCTTGCCGGGCCGGGCTTTCCGGGAACTGATGCAGGATACCGAGCGCTTCCTGCTTGAAGAGGCTCATTTTACTGGCAGCATAATCAATGCCTCCCGTTTTAATAACGGTATCGACCACCCATTTTACCTTTTCCCTGTCGCGGTTATTGTTTTTTACTATGTAAATGATCTTTTTTCGGGTAGCCCTGTCCGTATTGTTCAGCGTATAGATCAGCGGCAATGTCAGCTTCTTTTCCTTGATATCATTTCCGGTCGGCTTGCCGATCTTTTCGCTGGTATAATCGAAAAGATCGTCCTTTATCTGGAAAGCCATACCGGTTTTTTCCCCGAATTGCTGCACTTTTTCGGTAATTGAAAGGTCGTTGCTGGTACTCCAGGCGCCGGCTCCGCAGGCAGAAGCCAGCAGGGAGGCGGTCTTGTTGCGTATGATCTCGTAATAAATTTCTTCCCGGATATTCAGGCTCCGGGCCTTCTCCATTTGCAGCAATTCCCCCTCACTCATTTTTTTGACTGCGTCTGAAAGCAAATGAAGTACCTTATAATCATTGTGTTCAAGCGAAACGAGAAGTCCCTTAGCGAGCAAATAATCCCCAATCAGCACGGTGGCCTTCGCCTTCCAGAGGGCATATACCGAAAAGAAGCCCCGTCTTTCCATGGAATCGTCCACCACGTCGTCGTGAACCAGCGTTGCTGTGTGCAGGAGTTCAACCAGGGAAGCGGCCCGGTAAGAAGAATCGTTGATTTCTCCGCATAACTTGGCCGACAGCAGGACAAACATGGGTCTGAGCTGTTTGCCTTTTCGCTTGACAATGTATCTCGTAATGCGGTCAAGCAGGGGGGATTGGCTGCTCACGGCATCTTTAAACCGGGTTTCAAAAATGGCCAGTTCTTTTTTTATCAGATCGGTGGGTAATGACATCGGTAAGGGGGCAATTTACGGGCAAAAAAATAATTGGAAAGGGATGCAACAAAAGAAGGCCGAAAACGGACTAAGTAATTGAAAAATAATGGGCAAAAGGCAAATAAATATGATAAAAATTTGGTAATTAGTCCCCAATTTTTATTTTTGCCTATTATTAGGACATTGTTTTCAAATCTTAATCCTTAGTTATGGCAAGCAAAAAGTTATTATTCCTGACAGGCATGTTCTGTCTGTTAGCGTCTTATGGATTTTCACAGCGGGTGGGAGCCAGCTATGACGTAAAAGATTCATCCGTGGTTCCTGACAGAAGGATGCCACAGCATACCGAGTTCCTGAACGGTACATATAATTTCCCGGCAAAACCCCGCAACCAATGGGAAGTGGGTATCAAGGCCGGTTTGATGAACGTTAGTGGTGATATTCCTTCCCAGATTGCCTTCCCCAGCCTTGGAGTACATGTCAGAAAAGCATTTGGCTATATTTTTTCGCTTCGCCTGGAATATATGTACGGTACGGCTAAAGGGAGAACCTTTAATCCTGCTGAAAATTATGCAAAGAACGCTGCCTGGGCTAATAACGGCTCTGCAGCCACTTCTTATTCAGCGCCCTATCGTATTCCGCAAGCCGTTGGTGACAAGACCGTATCATCGCTGAACCATTACTTTGGTGCTCCTGAAAACACACCCTGGGAAGTTGTTTATTACAACTATAAAACAAGGGTGCATGAACTGAACCTGGAAGGCGTGGTAACCCTTAATAACATCCGTTTCCACAAAGCAAAAACCGGGTTTAACATGTACGGATTTGCCGGTATTGGCGGAATGATATACGATACTAAAGTTGACGCACTTGATAACGGCACAACCAAATATAATTTTGCAAGTATTTCACCCAGCGGAGAGTATAAGAGCAGGAAGGATACCTATGACGCTCTTAAGAATTTGCTTGATGGGACCTACGAAACCCCTGCTGAGAACCAGGGGGCCCGTCGCCCCAAACTTTTCGGCGATACATTTAAGCCTTCTGCCACTCTTGGAGTGGGAGTAGCCTTTAAACTGGGTGAAAGAATCAATTTGGCAATTGAAGACCGTCACACATTCATAAAAGATGACCTGCTGGACGGACAGCGCTGGCAGGAGCATGCTTATGGGGATGCCGTTCTTACCCGCGATTATGACTCTTACAACTTTGTTTCCGTGGGTCTGAATTTCAACATCGGCGGTAAATCCGTAGAACCGCTGTGGTGGCTGAACCCGCTGGATTATGCTTACAGCGAGATCCGCAACCCCCGCCTGATGCGGCTTCCCAAACCGGTACTGCCCGACAGCGACGGCGATGGTGTAACCGATCAGTTTGACCGCGAGCAAACACCTGCCGGTTGCCCGGTTGACTCTCACGGGGTGAGCCTGGATACTGATGGTGACGGCGTTCCTGATTGTAAGGATAAAGAACTTATTACGCCTACTTACTGCCAGCCGGTGGATGCGGATGGTGTGGGTAAATGCCCCTGCCCGGATGATTGTAAAGCGGCCCCGCTTCCTGTTGCTTCCTGTGCTGAAAAGATGGGTGCATTGCCCAGCGTAAGCTTCGCGAAAAACTCCAACAAACTCAGCGATGATGCCAAAGCAGTTCTTTCTACCGTTGCCGCTAAACTTCGTAACAACCCCGGTTGTAAAGTAGTGGTGATCGGTTATTGCTCTTCCGATAAGAGGGAGCAGCAGCTGAGCTGGGATCACGTAAACGCCGTGATCAATTACATGGTGGACAAAGAAGGTATCAGCGCCGACCGGTTTATCTTTAACTATGGCCAGGAAGGCGGTGATTGCAATACCGTTGACCTGCGTGCGGCTGCCGAGGGCGAAGACGGACCGAACATGGTAGAGCCCCCGCACCCCAACCTGAGAAAAAAGAACTGATAATTAAGAATTTGATAAAAGACCCTCCCGCGTACCAGCGGGAGGGTCTTTTTTTGTGATTCATTCCCCCAACTGGTTATAATTACTTGATTTCAAGGTTTATAATAACCTTAACGGGGTTATTTTGGCCGGCCTTTTTTTTTCATTAATTTTTGCCACTATCCGTTAACTTTGCACTCCTTTATGAAATTTACCTGGATCGCTGTTTTGGGCTTATTCTTAATCAGTTGCGGAAGCAGTAAAAAGGCTTCCCGGAAGAATGCGGCTTCCCAGAAAAGCATCAGCAAAATACTGAAGAGCACCGATGCGGCTTATAAACTTCGAATGGCTGAACAGTTTTTTGTAAAGAAAAAGTATAATAAGGCCCAGCTGCTCTACGAAGATGTTATGCCCTATTACAAGGTGGAGAAGGAATTTGAAGACATCTATTATAAGTATGCCTATTGCGCGTATTACCAGAATGACTTCATGAACGCAGAGAATATTTTCAAAACATTCCTGGAACTTTTTCCCAACAGCGTAAAGGCGGAAGAAGTGGATTATATGCGCGCTTACTGTTTTTACAGGCAGTCGCCCAAACCCGAATTGGATCAGACCAGCACCGTCCGCACCATCGGTATGATGCAGACCTTTATCAACACCCATCCCGGATCCGCAAGGAACAAGGAAGCCTGGGAGATCATTGAGAAATGCAGGGCCAAACTGGAAACGAAAGATTTCAAAGGAGCCCAGCTCTATTATGACATGGGCCAGTTTCGTGCCGCCGGGGTTGCCTTCACGACGCTGCTCTACAACTTCCCGGAATCGGCCCGCGCAGATGAATACAAACTGATGATCATTAAATCCTACTACCGGTTTGCCGAAATGAGCATCGAGGAGAAAAAGAACGAACGTTTTGAGCAGGTTATTAACGAGTGCAATGAGTTTACCGACCGCTTTCCCGACAGCAAGCTGAAAAAGGAAGTGGATGAATTTTATAATTTATCACAGAAAAATTTAAAAGCTACATCGAATGAGCAAGTTAAGACGGCAGCTTAGTGCAGGGATCACCAATAATGTGGAGACCCGCAACCTCGATGACATCAAGTCTAAGACAGGGAACCTGTATGAGTCGATATCCATAGTCGCCAAAAGGGCCAACCAGATCAATATTTCCCTCAAGGAGGAATTGCACAACAAGCTGGAGGAGTTTGCGAGCCATACCGACAGCCTGGAAGAAATCCACGAGAACAAGGAGCAGATCGAGATTTCAAGAGCCTATGAAAGAATGCCCAACCCGGCGCTGCTGGCAACGCAGGAATTCATGGACGGAAAAGTTTATTTCCGTAAGGGCGAAGATGAACTGTTCAGCTGACCGGATTTTCCCGGTTTAACTTTTTTAAGCGACGGGTTTGCCTGTCGCTTTTTACTTTATGCTAATATTCCGGCAACTGTAAAGGTTATTCCAACTAAATGGTATTTTTGATCACCGGTGTTTAAAGGAAAAAAAATAGTAGTGGGCATCACGGGCAGCATCGCTGCCTATAAGGCCGTTTACCTGGTGCGACAGCTTGCACGGGAAGGAGCCGAAGTAAAGGTTATTCTTACGCCGTCCGCAAAGGATTTTGTCTCTCCCCTTACATTATCCACACTTAGCAGGAACCCTGTTCTGACCGACCTCTTTGATGAGCAAAGCTGGGCCAACCATGTGATGCTGGGCCGATGGGCTGACCTGATGATTATCGCACCCCTGAGCTGCAATACCCTGGCTAAAATGGCAAACGGGATCTGTGATAATCTCCTGATGGCAGTCTACCTGTCTGCTACCTGTCCTGTAGTAGTTGCACCGGCTATGGACGAGGATATGTGGTTACACCCGGCCACTAAAACTAATATTGATATCATACACGCATTCGGTAACAGGATCATCCCGGTTGGTAAAGGCGAGCTGGCCAGTGGTCTCGAAGGGGAAGGCCGGATGGCGGAACCCGAACAGATTATCGAATTCATCCGCACCGATTTTTTTTTGCCCCGCCCCCTGAAAGGTAAAAAGGCGCTGGTAACGGCTGGTCCCACATACGAACCGCTGGACCCCGTTCGTTTTATCGGGAACCATTCCAGTGGTAAAATGGGAGTGGCTGTTGCAGAGGAATTACACAGGCAGGGGGCAGATGTTACACTGGTACTTGGTCCAGGTTCCCTGTCCGGCTTTTCACCCGGTATCAGGGTTGAGCGTGTAACAACAGCCGACGAAATGTACAGGGCCTCCAACGCCGTATTCGGGAATACCGATATCGCTGTGATGGCCGCCGCTGTGGCCGATTACCGGCCCCTGGAACCGTCTGCGGAGAAGATCAAGAAGAAAGAGGAGACATTAACTGTTAAACTGACGAAAACAAAAGATATACTGCAAAGTCTTGGAGAAATAAAAAAAGAAGGACAGGTGCTGGTTGGATTTGCGCTGGAAACCGGGAACGGTGAAGCTTATGCGTTGGAGAAGCTTAACAGGAAAAACGCCGATATGATCGTCCTGAACTCACTAAATGATACCGGGGCAGGCTTCGGGCTGGATACAAATAAGATCACTATTTTCGAGAAGAACGGGCAACAGATCAGTTTTGGGGTAAAACCCAAACAGGAAGTGGCAAGGGATATTGTTGATATTATAATCCGTCATTATTATGCTTAAAAGAAATTGGATGCTGTTATTGCTGGTCCTGTGTTTCCAGGCAACGAAAGGCCAGGAGATACAGGCCAGGGTTTCCATTATTGCCAGTAAGGTCAGCACGACTATCGACCGGAAGATCTTCCAGACCCTGCAAACCGGCCTGACGAATTTCATCAATGCCCGGAAATGGACCAATGATGTTTTCCAGCCGGGGGAGAAGATCCAGTGCAGTTTC
This sequence comes from uncultured Chitinophaga sp., assembly GCA_964424155.1. Classification (GTDB taxonomy): domain Bacteria; phylum Bacteroidota; class Bacteroidia; order Chitinophagales; family Chitinophagaceae; genus JJ008. The sequence continues at coordinate 3,967 of CAYRHU010000062.1, read as the reverse complement.
CTGCTTACGATTGATGATGCTCCCGGGAATAATATCTATAAGGGAAAACTGACGGTCCAGGCTGCCCGGCCAATCTACAATACCACCTATGTGTCCCCGATCCTGAACTTCATCGATGATAATATCACTTTCCGGTATGTTGAATTTCAACCCATCGAATTCAACGAGAACAGGATCCAGGGAAATGACCCGCTGGTTGCCAATATCACAGCCGTGCTGGCCTATTATGCCAATATCATACTCGGGCTGGATTATGCCTCTTTTTCCATACGTGCGGGCGATCCGTATTTCCAAAAGGCCTGGAATATTGTAAACAATGCCCCGGAAAGCGGACGCGAGATCGGCGGGTGGAAATCGTTCGAAAGTTTCCGTAACCGCTACTGGCTTGCTGAAAACCTGAATAACAGCCGCTTCGCGCTGATTCATGATGCCCTTTACGCGTATTACAGAAGTGGCATGGACCTGTTTTATGAGAATGAGGAAGCAGGCCGTTCGGGCATACTCAACTGCCTGAATTTCCTGAGTAACCTGAACCGCGAGAACCCCAATTCCATGATCCTGCAGGTTTTCTTCCAGGGCAAAAGCAATGAACTGGTGAAAGTGTTCAGCAAAGCCAGTCCGGATCTAAAGTCAAAGGCAAAGGATCTGCTCACCAAACTCGACCTGACCAACGCCGCGGTCTATAAGGAATTGAAATGAAGGGCTTGTTGCTGATATGCTCCTGTTCATTGGTCCTTCTGGCTTGTTCCCGTAAGGAAAATATCCCGGATGGAATACTGCCGGAAAAAAAGATGCAGGCCGTGCTCTGGGATATCATGCGGGCCGACCAGTTCCTGGCCAGTTTTGTTTTAAGCCGGGATACCTCACTCGATAAACGGGAGGAAAGTATAAAATTATACAGCCGTATATTCCGGGTACATACCGTTACAAAGGAAGATTTTCAAAAAAGCATGGCCTATTATTCAGCACATCCGGAACTGTTAAAAGTCCTTATGGATTCGGTAAGCGCTCTGGCAATCAGGCGCCCGCTCACTCAACCTGACACACCCGTGGCTCAACCGCCTTTCAGGAAAGATTCAGTACGTCCCAAAAAGACGTTGAAACCCGTACAGGTAAACTGATCACGGAAACGCACGTGCACTTCAAGTTCCTTAATTTTACCATCTAATTATTGCCGAAATGAATAAAGTAGTTGCCAACGCGGAGGAAGCGATACAGGATATTCCCAGCGGCGCCGTCATCATGCTGGGTGGATTCGGATTGTGCGGGATACCCGAGAATTGTATCGCGGCACTTGTTAAAAAGGGGATTAACAACCTGACCTGTATCTCCAACAATGCCGGTGTAGATGATTTCGGGATCGGGCTGATGCTGCAGCAAAAGCAGGTCAGAAAGATGATCTCTTCCTATGTTGGGGAAAATGCCGAGTTTGAACGGCAACTTTTAAGCGGAGAACTGGAAGTGGAACTGATCCCGCAAGGCACCCTTGCCACCCGCTGCCTCGCTGCGGGCTACGGCATGCCGGCTGTATTCACACCTGCGGGAGCAGGAACCGAAGTCGCCCTTGGTAAGGAGACCCGGAACTTCAATGGTAAAGACTATTTACTGGAATACGCGTTTGAAGCCGATTATGCAATTGTAAAAGCCTGGAAAGGGGACTCAGACGGAAACCTCATCTTCAAAGAAACAGCCCGCAATTTCAATCCGCTGATGGCCATGGCGGGTAAGATAACAATCGCTGAAGTAGAGGAACTGGTTACGGCAGGAGAGCTTGATCCTAATAATATTCATACCCCGGGGATATATGTTCACCGCATCTTTAAAGGAACAAATTATGAGAAGAGGATTGAACAGCGTACGGTGAGGAAAGCTAACCAGGGGAAGTAAGTCAAAAAATGTCAAAAAGGTCATATCAGTCAAAGCAGTCAAAAAAGTCATATGGCATTAACAAAGGAACAGATAGCGCAGCGCATCGCCAGGGAACTGAGAGACGGATACTATGTGAATCTTGGAATCGGCATACCCACCCTCGTTGCTAATTATATTCCGGAAGGTATCAATGTGGTGCTGCAGAGTGAGAATGGTTTGCTGGGGATGGGGCCATTCCCGCAGGAAGGAGAGGAGAATCCCGACCTCATTAATGCGGGTAAGCAAACAATCACGACCGTGCCGGGTTCTGCATTTTTTGATTCGGCAATGAGTTTTGGCATGATCCGCGCCGGGAAAGTAGACCTCACAGTGCTGGGAGCCATGGAAGTCAGTGATACAGGTGATATCGCCAACTGGAAGATCCCCGGTAAAATGGTTAAAGGTATGGGTGGCGCGATGGACCTTGTGGCCAGCGCTAAGAATATCATTGTCGCCATGATGCACAGCAATCCCAAAGGGGAATCAAAATTACTGCCGGCCTGTACGCTTCCGCTGACCGGTGTCAGATGTGTGAAGAAAATAGTAAGCGACCTGGCCGTACTGGATGTCACACCGGGTGGATTCCGTTTACTGGAAAGGGCGCCCGGAGTAAGCGTCGACGAAATCAAAAGCAAGACGGCAGGTAAGCTTATCGTTGAAGGGGAAATTCCGGAGATGCAGTTTTAAGAAACGGCGGGGAAAATTCAGGGGTGGGTAAAAAATTCGCTCCCGGGATTTTGTCAGGCAACGGACCTTATTCAATCAAATTATTTTTTACAGCAAAGAACACCAGTCCCGCCGTGTTCTTGCTTCCAAATCGTTCCATCAGCCTGTCCTTTATTGCTTCCACCGTACGGGGACTGATCTCCATCTTCTGGGCGATCTCGGCGGCGGTGAATTCCATACAGATGAAACGCAGGACATCTCTTTCCTTATCGCTGAGTGTTACTTCATTATTCAGGGAGGGCACCACTTTCTGGCGGGCATGTGATTTTTTCAACAGGATCCGGTTCACAAAATTGTTGAGGTAATAGCCTTTCTCATATACTTCCATGATGGCCCGGCGGATCTCGTTGGGTTCCGCGTTTTTCAGAAGGTAACCGTTCGCGCCGTTCTCCATGAGGTGATAGACGAAACGTTCATCTTCATACATACTCAGGATAAGGACCTTAATTTGCGGGAATTGTTTGCTGATGATCTTGGTGGCCTCGATCCCGTCCTTACCGGGCATGCGCAGGTCCATCAGCACCACGTCGGGTTCGGCCGCGGGCAGCCCGCTGATCAGCTCATCCCCGTTCTCGGCTTCCAGTACAAATTTGATATTGGAAAAAGCCCGGAGCGAGAGGATCACCCCCTTACGGAATATTTTGTGGTCATCGGCTATCGCCACCTTGATGATTCCCATAGTTATCAGATATTTTGCAAATTTAATCAGTTTACAGGTACACCGGCCGGTTGTTTATCTGAAAGGATTGTTTCAGGTGGTTACCGGTATCCGTTGATGCCGGTCAGGCGGTCCGTTCCTTCCTTCAACAATTTACCGGTGGCCGTTCACTGGTACGGTTCATCCTTGGGCAGTTCGATGGTGACTTTGTAATAGGTTTGGGAGATATCCTTTTCGAAATTGATATTCCCGTGAACAACGCGCAGCCGGCTGCTGATGTTCTTCAGCCCGAGACCCACATTGCTCTTGTTGAGTTTGTCGAAATCCGACTGTACGATTCCACGGCCGTCGTGGTGGATACGGAGGTAGAATTTATCGGCATGCACATTCTGTGTGAGGTGTATAAAACTGGCGCTGCTGTGCTTGAGTATATTGTTGATCAGTTCCTGTACGATTCGGAAGATGATCAGTTCTTTCTCGCCTTTGAGGCGTTCTTTATATTCATGGAAACGGCTGCTGGCGTTGATGGCGCCCGAGCCGCTAATTTTCTGGAACAGGTCGTTGATGGCGGATTACAGCCCGAAGTTCTTTAAAGTGGGGGGCATCAGGCTGTGACTGATATTCCGGATCAGCTGGATGGTATCGTCGATGATCTGCGGGGCTTGGAAAATGGAC
>CAYRHU010000061.1:0-23391 GCA_964424155.1 uncultured Chitinophaga sp. | reverse complement strand
GGATTATAATCCCCGAATAACACATCCGCGATCGCCGTGCCGGCGCTCTGCCCCCCGTACCACGCATTGATGATAGCCGGGATGTTTTCGTTTTCCCAGGGTATCGCCAGCGCGCTGCCTGTCATCATCACGAACACTACGGGTCTGCCGGTTGATTTCAGCGCCTGCAGGAGTTTTGTCTGCGCCGCCGGGAGCAGGATGCTGGTCCGGTCGCCACCCTTAAACCCGGGTACCGCCACCGGCATTTCTTCTCCTTCCAGTTGCGGAGAAATACCGCCGACAAAAATGATGGCATCCGCATCACTGACCCGTTTCACGAGGGCGTTAAAATCCGCCCGGCGCCGGTTACCGGCTTTTAGGCGGATGAATGCGTTTCCTTCCGACTGGTAAAATTCCAGTACGATCCTGTACCTGGCGCCTTTTTTTACATCCAGTTGAAATGACCGGGCCGGTCCCCTGTGCCGGGGCCAGGCATCCACATATATCGAATCGTTGATGAATACACGATAGCCGTCATCCCCTTCGGTCTCAAAATTCAATGATTCATCTGCCGGCGCAGAAAAATCGGTTGTGAAGCGAGCCGTATAATGATGACTCTCCATCCCGGTAGCAGGGGGATGACCCTCGGTACGATAAAAATCGAAGTCCTTTTGCATCTGTGTGTAAAACGCCGGTCCCTGCAGGTTCTCGTTGGCGAAAAACTCCGATTGAACACCCGTTTTACCTTCGTACTGAAAATAACGACTGATATCATTCCCGGTAAAAACCGTGTCACTGGCAAAATCGACCGCCTGTTCATAAACGATAGTTGCATTATTTCCGAGTTTCTCCCGTATTCCCGCCAACACGGTCACGATATTAGACGGAGCTCCATTATAATTGCCCAGCAGGGTAATCCGGTTGTCGGCATTAGGACCCAGCACCGCTATCTTCTTTACTTTTTTGGAAAGTGGTAATATGTGTGAATCGTTTTTAAGCAGGACGATGGATTGGCGCGCCATGGTCAACGCATGCGCCCGGTGAGCCGGAGCTTCAAGGACGGTTATGGGTATCTGCGCGTACTTTACGGCCGACGGGGGATCAAACATGCCCAGCCGGTAACGGATCATGAATAACCGGCGGAGGGAACTGTCCAGCTGCTCCTCTTTCAGGTGTCCCCCCCTGACCGCTTCCACCAGTGTTTGGTACACCGTGCGACCGCACTCCAGGTCGGTGCCGTGGAGCACCGCATCCGTGGCGGATGACAGGGCGTCCTTATGTGTTTTATGATAACGGAAAAAATCATCCACCGCCCAGCAATCGGAAGTAACATATCCCGTGAACTTCCATTGATTCCGGAGAATATCATTCATCAATAAATCATTGGCGCAACAGGGTTGTGTAAAAACGGCGTTATAGGCACACATGATCCCGGCCACCCGGGCGTTGACGACCGATTCCCGGAATGCGGGCAGATAAGTATCCCAGAGATCATAGACCGACGGATTGAAATTATCGGAATGCCTGGAAGGTTCCGGTCCGCTGTGCACTGCGAAATGCTTCGCGCAGGCCGCCGCCCGAAGGTAACGGGGATCATTACCCTGTAATCCCCTGATAAAGGCGCCGGCCATCATCCCGGCCAGGTAAGGGTCTTCCCCATAGGTTTCCTGTCCGCGCCCCCACCGCGGATCACGGAAAATATTAATATTGGGAGTCCAGTATGTAAGTCCCTCATAGCGTTTCCCCGCCTTATTTGTATTAAGCCCGTGATTAAATATCGCCCTGCCCTCGGTTGCGGCATATTCCGCCATCCGGTGTATGGACGCCGTATCCCAGGTAGCAGCCATCGCAATGGCCTGCGGGAATGACGTAACATGATAAGGGGTGCGTGCGACTCCATGTAATATTTCGTTCCACCAGTCGTAAGCAGGAATACCCAGCCGCGGGATGGCCGGAGCTTCGTTCAGCATTTGCGCCACTTTTTCTTCGAGCGTCAGGCGGCTTATGAGATCGTTCACCCGGGTTTCCAGGGGAAGCGACACATTCCACATCGGGAAAGTGGGGTAAACCTGCGAACGGGCGGTCAGCGCCGGCAGGATAACAAAACTGAAAAAAAACTTTTGGAAAGAACGCATGGAACAAAGAACGCTGATTTATTTTGAAATACTTACACCCGATTCAACGGGTCATTTACCTGCCTGATCACAGGAAAAACGGAATATGGTCTCCTCCCTGTAATTCTCTCCCGGACGAATAATGGTATTGGGAAATCCGGGGTGGTTCGGGCTGTCGGGAAAATGCTGCGTTTCAAGACAAAGTCCTGCAAATTTTCCATAGAACGTTTTTTTCAAAGCGACGGTGGCATGAGCATCCAGCAGGTGACCGCTATAAAAATGAACAGCGGGCTGCGTGGTAAGCACCGTAAGTTTCCTGCCGCTGTCCGGGTGATGGAGTACTGCGGCCACTGCCGGTTTTACCGGTTGCTGATCGATCACCCAGGAATAATCATACGGCACAGGTTTCCCGGCTTCCCCGCCCATTTGCCTGGGATAACTGAAATCCAGCCCGGTACCGGTAATATCGGTTAATTGCCCGGTGGGCACATATCCCTCCCCCACTTCCACGATACGGCCCGCCATTATTTGTAAGTGGTGAGAAAGAATATCCCGCTCTCCTCCGCACGATAAATTGAAATAACTATGGTTGGTTAAATTCACCGGGGTGGGTTTATCAGTTTCTGCGCGGTAACTGATATAAAGTGATCCTCCGCTGACGCGGTAGCATACTTCTGTTTCCAACTGACCCGGGAACCCTTCTTCCCCATCGGGGCTTGTGTAACGGAAAGAAACCCCGTTTTGCCCTGGAAGGATACTCACCTCCCAGAATTTTTTATCAAACCCTTTAAAACCCCCATGCAGACAACCAGCGGGCAGATTTTTAGAAAGCCGGTATTCCTGTCCGTCGAGTGTGAACCGGGCCCCTGCTATACGGTTGGCATACCGCCCGCATACGCAGCCGATATAAAAATGGCCGAAACGGATGTAATCCTCAAGACGATCAAAACCCAGCACCACGTTGCCCGGAATTCCATTCCGGTCCGGGGCTATGATTTTAGTTATGATCGCCCCATAATTGATAACGGTTACCCTGATTCCTTCCGGGTCATCGATGGTGTACTGGTTCACAATTTTACCTTCCCATTCACCAAAGGATTCCATGCTGACACGGGTTGCCATAGATCATAACTGATTTAGTAGTCCTTTCGCTTGCTGATCCCGGAAGCAGATTAAATACAGCGCAGGTAGCATTACTTTACGATCAACGTAACAACGGCCTGAATCAACCTGAACCGGGTGCAATCAATTCGTATTAAAAATAAGACAAGAAGAAATAAAAAAATCCCGGTATGGAGTCTGATTCAGAGGTGAATCCCTATTGTTTATTACGCGCCCCGTCCGGGAAATATTTTTTCATCAGCGCGGCATACCCGGTTGATTGGCGGATAAAATCCAGGTCCCTGTCGCTGCTGACCTGGAAATAGTTGCCAAAACCAGCCTGCAAGGCTTTTTCCAGGCTTTCCAAAGACCCGCCCAGGTCTTTTTTGAGCGATTGATAGCAGGCATGGTGATACCAGGTGAACATTTCGTGTTGTTTGTACTTAAACAGCTGCTCGAATAAATAATTGACAACAACGGTACTGTCGACCAGCCCGGGCACGCGGATATAAGTGTACAGCATGGAAAGCCAGGACAGGTACTGCATATTGAACGTGTACATCCTTTTGCGGTAATCCTCAAATCCATTTTTGTTCTCCATGTGGAATTGCTTGCCCAGGTATAGCTGCATATTGGTCACGAAACCTTCCAGGTTGCCGGACGCGTTCAGGATCGCCTTGTAAAATCGTTGGATCGCCGCGTTGGGGTTTCCGTCCCTTTCCTCGATCACTCCCAGGTTAAACTGTGCATGGGTATAGGTGCTGTCTCTCCCCGTTACCAGGAGGAAATATTTCCGTGCCGAATCATTATTGCCGTGAACAAAATAACTGTGCCCTATATTATTGTCACATACATTAAGGTAGGCCTTATCGAGCTGCTTGCACTTGTTATAATAATATACGGAACTGTCGAGCAGATCCTCCCCGGCGAAATAGATCCCTTTCACAAAGTACCCGTGGGCCCGGGTTGCCGTATCGGCGATCAATTCATCGGCAACGGCTTTGGCTTTTTTTCCCTGGTTGCTCCGCGAATAGGTGTCGAAAAGCTGCAATTTGAAATCCAGCGCCCAGGCGGGGTATTTATTCAGCAGGTCCATGAATACCGCTTCCGCCTTATCATAATTCCGCAGGCGGACATACATCAGGCCCAGGGAATAGCGGGCGAAGACATCGTAGGGCCGTAGTTCGAGGTATTTTTCAAAGGCTTTGTTCGCCTTATCGTATTCATACAGGTAATTATAATGTATCCCGAGCGCCATTAAGGTATAGGACGCGTTGGGTTCCAGTTTCACCGATTCCTCCAGCAATTTCAGGGAAGTCTCCACGGTGGGGCGCCAGCTGAAATTATATTCATTTTCGCTGAGCGCCCAGGTATAGGACATGGCTTCCATATACAGTTTCCGGGCCTTCAGGTTGGCATACATATAATGCTGTTCGCCCAGTAATTGCATACAGCTGTCCAGCTCGAGCGAAGCATAATAGCATTCATCGCGGGTGGAAAAGCTGGTTTGGCCACGCAGCAGCGGGGATACGATCGAATCGAAGCGGTTGTTCAGCGCCGCGGCCAGGTTGCGCCGCATGATGGAGGTTAGGGGATTCTCGGGATACCGGGAGGAAAAGATTCGGTAATCTTTCAGCGCGTTGGTGTCTGTCGGCCAGATGAGTTTTTTTTCATCCAGGTTTTTCCTGTAGGAGTACCAGATCTTTTTTCCCTCCGGGGTCAGGGAGTCTACATACTTGTCCTCCATTCCTTTTGTATTGGCCTTCGCCAGCATCGGGTAATTCAGTTCTTTTTGTTTCTTCAGGTCCGCAAGCACAGAGGGGTTTACATTGAAAAACGATTTGCTGAGATCACCCGTTACCATGGGGATCTGTTTGTACTCGCTGTATTTGGCCACATTGGCCTGGATATAACCCTGCAGTTCGAACATGGTGATGCGGCCGTCGCCGTCGGTATCGGCCAGTCCCTTGATTCCTTCTTCGAGTTGTAGGGAGAAAAGGCCCCTGCCCCCGGCCCATTCCGCTCCCTCGAGTGAAAGCTGGTTGGGCTGGCAGGATAGTATTTTATACTCTTTTCCCCAGGAGGAGGCCAGCGCCGAGGCGGTCTGCTGAACGCCCTGTACGCCGCCATTGAGGTTACCCGAATGACAGGCATCCACAATAAAGATCATCTCCACCCCTCTTTGCGCCAGGGGAGAGAGATAACGCTTGAGGTCCAGTATCTCGAGCACATCGTCATTCATACCGAAATAATTCCCGTTGGGACTGTTGTGCAGCAAAAGCAGGCCGTTCTCGATCTGGGTGAGATCTTCCATATCGCCGTGTCCCGCGAAGAAGAACCAGACCCGGTCACCGGGTTTTGCCTTCCGGGCAATGACAGAGATGGCATCCCCCACATTACTGCGGACGGCGTTCTCGTTCAGAAAGGTTTCGATGTTTGAGCGGGGCACTTTTCCGCCGGCATCGCTGAGCAGGAAGTCTTCGAATGCCTGTGCGTCGCGGTGAGCATACTGCAGATCGGGTACTGCCTTATAATCGCTGATACCGATGATGATGGCATACGTATTCCCCGTTTTACCCGTGGTATCGGCCCGGGTGATGGCCCCTCTTTCGTTCTGGGCCGCCAGCCACGCAGGCGTCAGAAGGCAAAAGAATCCGATGCAGTATTTTATCCAGGCCACGATAACCGGATTTATAATATAAAATTACTTTAATAAGAATCGAATCGCTCGCTTCAGCATAAAAAAAGGTTGTCCCGCAACCGAAACAACCTTTTATTATTTTATTCCGGTTTTACGGGTTCAGCTTCCATGTATAGGAATATCCGGTATAGGTCACTTTGGGACCCCAATACAGGTAGCTTCCATCGTTGAACACGGCCTTGGCGTAAAGGGTATTCGTACCGGGAATAGCCCATGTAACCCGCTTGTCATAAGGAGAAACGGTGCCGCGGTAATTGCCGTTCACATAGATATCGATATAATATCCAGTCCAGTTATCGATCACCACATCGCTGTAATTGGCACCGTACACATCACCCCGGGAGGTGGAAGGGGGTGCGGGATTGTTCTTGTCGTTAACAGGGCGCTGCAGGCCATCCACTTTGGGATCGGCCGTGGTAACGGGAGAAGAGTTGACGGTCTCTTTTTTCAGTTTGGGTTTGTTATTCTGAGCGTTAGCGGTGAACCCCAGCCCGGCTACGATCAGAAAGCTGAGAAGAAGAAGCTGCTTTTTCATGTTTTTAATTTTAAAAATTTGTGAGTTATTAGTCTTAAATGGAGAATCCAAATATAGAAAAGGTTTTCTCAAAAATGGTTGTCAGGGATCATCACTTTTTATTTCGTTTTCAATGACGACGTAAACATACACCGGTCCGGAGGCGGCGGGTATACCCTTGGGTGGGTATTTGGTCATGGGGTGGGCTGATTTAACAAACCGTGCAACCTTCAGGCGGCCGGCTTCTTCCGGAATGGTAATAATTGTATTTTGGAAAAAATTGCCCATGAAGAATCTGATCCTGATAGCCGGGATGTGCTTACTATTCGTAGCCTGTCAAAAAGATACGCCGGGCAATTCGTCCCAGTTGCCCGCGGAAACAAGGATGAATGTGGCCTACGGAGCCGATTCCCTGCAGAAAATGGATATTTACCTGCCGGCCGGAAGATCCGCTTCTGCCACGAAAGTCTTTATCCTGATTCACGGGGGAGCCTGGGCGGCGGGTGACAAATCGGAATTCAACGCGTATAAGGATTCACTCCGGAGACGGTTTCCCGATTATGCCATTTTCAATATCAATTACAGACTGGCCACGGGTGCAATTAATTTTTTCCCGGCACAGGAAAATGACGTGAAAGCGGCCCTTGAATACATATATAATAAAAGGACAGAATATGCCATCTCTGATAAATTTGTACTGGTCGGGGGCAGCGCCGGCGGACATCTCGCCCTTTTACAGGCCTATAAATACACAACACCGGTGAAAATAAAGGCGGTGGTCGACTTTTTTGGTCCCACCGAACTGGTGAATATGTATAATAACCCCCCCAACCCGTTGATCCCGGTTTTGCTTTTCCAGGTCATAGGAGGAGACCCTACCACCCATGCAACCCTATACCAGCAATCAAGCCCGGTGAATTTCATTACAGCCCAGTCTCCTCCCACCCTCATTTTTCACGGAGGCCTGGATATCGTTGTGGCGCCCTCCCAATCAATATTATTAAGGGACCGGTTAAATACGGCAGGCGTTACACAGCAATACCATTATTACCCGGCCGAGGGACATGGCTGGACGGGTGCGAACCTGGCCGATTCATTTGAGAAGATCCAGGCATTTATAATAGCCAACGTAAACTGACCGGCCTCAATAAAATTATCCAGGCATCGGGTTGCGACGGATCTCTTTTTTGTTACTTTGAACCCGTGACGACGCATATACCACTGGCCGAACGGGTCCGGCCCTCCTCGCTCGATGAATTACTTGGTCAGGAGCACCTTACCGGGAAAGGAAGCATCCTGCGAACCGCGATCGGGCAGGGAAAGATTCCATCCATGATCTTCTGGGGACCGCCCGGAACAGGCAAAACCACTATCGCGAATATCATCGCCCAAAGCCTGCAACTTCCTTTTTTTCAGCTAAGCGCCATCAGCGCCGGGGTAAAAGAGGTGCGTGAAGTCATTGAAAAAGCGAAAACAAAAACCGGCGCCGTTCTGTTCATTGATGAGATCCACCGGTTTAACAAGGGTCAGCAGGACGCCCTGCTGGGGGCCGTGGAAAGGGGCATTATCACGCTGATCGGCGCCACCACCGAAAACCCTTCATTTGAGATCAATTCGGCCCTGCTGAGCCGGTGCCAGGTATATGTGCTGAAACCCCTGGATGAGCAGGATATGATAAAATTGGTGGAAGCGGCCATTACGCGCGACAGTTTCCTGAAAAAAAAGAAAATCGAACTGAAAGAAACGACCGCCCTGACGAGTATCCCGGGCGGTGACGGCAGAAAACTGCTGAACTTGCTGGAGATCGTGTGCGACACGGCGGGTGAACAGGTGGTTATTACCGATGCCATGGTGATGGAAGTGGCTCAAAAGAAGATCGCATTATATGATAAGGGCGGTGAACAGCACTATGATATTATATCCGCATTTATCAAATCCATTCGCGGCAGCGATCCCAATGCGGCGGTGTACTGGCTGGCCCGTATGATCGAAGGCGGGGAGGACGTAACCTTCATCGCCCGCCGGATGCTGATCCTGGCCAGCGAAGATATCGGCAATGCCAATCCCACCGCGCTGGTGATGGCGAATGCCGCATTTGACTCGGTTCATAAGATCGGTTATCCCGAATCCATGCTGATCCTGTCGCAGTGCGCTATATACCTGGCATCGAGTCCCAAGAGCAACAGCGCCACCATGGCCATCGGCGCCGCGATGGAAGCGGTTCGGAAAAAAGGGGATCTGCCGGTACCCCTGCATATCCGCAATGCGCCGACCAGGCTGATGAAGGACCTGGGATACGGAAAGAATTATGAATACTCGCACGATTACGAAAATAATTTTTCCCCGCAGGAATACCTGCCAAAGGAACTGGCAGGGAATAAATTTTACGAACCCGGTAAAAACGCAAGGGAAGAAGAACTTCGAAAATTCCTCAGGCAGCTCTGGAAGGAAAAATATGGTTACTGAAGTTCCTTTGCCGGGTCGAAAAGCAGGGGGAAGAATTGACCCTGCATTTTTTCTCCGCGGTGTACAACGGGCACTCCTTCCAGCAGGGGTTCATCCGAATCGGAAACAACCCCGTCGGCAAATACGTTGATGACAAAGGCCCTTCTCGGCCGGGCCGAGGTATTGGCCCCGGATCCATGGAGAGTGAGTGAATGATGGAAAATGGCCTCGCCCGCTTTTACTTCCGCGAAAAAGGGTTCGCTGAATTTTTGCTTTTGTTCACCGGAAAGGAAATCCCTGATCCCTTCCAGTTCACCGGCGATAACGGGTTTAGGCAGGAGCCCCCACTGGTGACTGCCCGGAATGTACTGCAGGCAACCGTTTTCTTTTGTAGAATCATCCAGACCGCACCAGCAGGTCAAATGCGCCACCGGTTTGGTCCGGGTCCAGTAAGAATAATCCTGGTGCCAGGCTACGACGCCACCCTGTCGCGGGGGCTTCCAGAAGATCTGGTCGTGCCAGAACCGGACGGGTACATTGCCCAGCAGTTGACTGGCGGCCATTAAAAAACGGGGGTTCCACAATACGTCATGCAGACCGTTGGTGATGCGCCAGGCCCCCAGTGCGTGAAAAAGGATCGTGGAGGGATCGGCGGATTCATTGGAATGAAACTCATAGAATAACCCATGCCCGGGATGCCCGGGATCGGCGATCGCCGTGAGTTCTTCGCGGATCCGTTCCAGTTGTTTTTCATCCAATAACCGCACGCCGCTTACAAAACCGTTTTCACGGAAAAAATCAACCTGCTCATCCTGCAACGCGTATTGCTTCCATTCTGCAGCGGATGCCGGCCAGCGAAACAGATCGCTCACCAGGTGATGAACCGTGCTCAGGTCCTTACTATCCATGCGGCTTGTTTTACTTAAAATTAATGTTTTGACTGCAATCTCGCTGAATCATTAAATTTAACCGGCCATAGAAACCCCGGTTATGATCTGGATGCACAAAAAATTCAGTGAGCTGTCTGTCGATGAGTTATACGCCATCCTGCAATTGCGAAATGAGGTTTTCGCGATAGAACAGCATTGCGTATACCGGGATATGGATGATAAGGATCAGCCTTCGGTTCACCTGATGGGCTGGAAGAATGGAAAACTGGTAGCCTATACGCGGCTGATTCCACCCGGTGTAGCTTACCCCGAGCCTTCCATCGGGAGGGTCGTCACCTCCACCGATGTCAGGCGTACCGGCGCGGGGCGGGAGCTGATGGAGAGATCGGTACAACTCACACATGAGCTTTTTGGCGACCGGCCCATCCGGATCGGCGCGCAGTGTTACCTGATAAATTTTTATTCTTCACTTGGTTTCCGGCAAACAGGTGCTGTTTACCTCGAAGACGGCATTGAACACATAGAAATGCTTCTTTCGTAGATTTCATCGTAGAATCACTTAGTAGAAGATCTCCCTCAGCCTGCACAATAAAAAAAACAGGCGTTTTCACTTTTCATTTGGAATTTTCTTTTTCTATTTTGTTTCCGAAATCCAATAGAAGAGAAACCAGAAATCTGATACCAATGAGAACACCTGTACCATTAGTGCGGTTATCCGTACTCGTTTGCTTCTTTATTATTCCGCGAATTCACGCATCCTCCCAGTCCATCAGTTTCAAAGACGGCAAGTTTGAACTCGGGCTGGGGATCGGTCCGTCCTTTTTCCTGGGCGACCTGGGCGGTAGCAAGGGTATCGGCAAGACCTTTGTAAAAGACGTTGACTTCCCCCTTACCAAGCTCAATAAGGGTATTTATATCAATTTTTACCCGGCCGAATGGCTGGGATTCCGGCTGGCCGGGAACCTGGGTCAACTTGAAGGAGATGACGCGCAAACACCAAACAAAGGAGGGAGAGAAAGATCAAGGCTTAACAGGAACCTGAAGTTTAAATCCACACTTAAAGAAGCTTATCTCGGTATTGAGATCTATCCTACTGTTTTTTTTGAACAATATGATGGGTTATCCCATAAGCTCAGACCCTATGGGATAATTGGAGCTGGTTTTTTCCATTTCAACCCCAAGGGTGAGTTCATTGAACCCAATGGCTCAAGTACCTGGGTGGAACTGAAACCCCTGCGTTTGGAAGGTCAGGGCATGGCCGAATATCCTGATCGAAGTGAATACGCACTTACCCAGCTCATGATACCGATGGGAGGGGGTTTTAAATATTATATAAATGAGAATCTTTATGTAGGTTTTGAAATTCTCCATAGGAAGACCTTTACTGATTATATTGATGACGTAAGTACAAAGTACATCGACCCACGTTACTTCGACATCTATTTGCAACCACAGCAGGCAGCATATGCCCGTCAGCTTTCCTACCGGGAGAATTTATTAAATCCTGCTGTCAGCCGTCGTTATATTAATTACCAGCGGGGCGATCCCACGGAAAATGACGCTTACTTTTCCAGCATCCTCCGGATGGGATGGAGAATGAACGGGTCCCACACACCCAGCGAACGTGCGAAACGCCAGCTGAAATGCCCGGTTTATTACTAAACTAAATTATATAACCAAATCCGAACCACTATGAACCTAATATCTGTACTCAAAAGTCCTCAACGGACAACATGGGCCCTGGCCGTTTGTCTGATTGCTTTTACGCCCCTTTGGGCCCCGGCAAAAACCGTCTCCGGCCATTTTCTTACCGCGACCAACGGAGAAGAAAAACCTGCGAAGAAATCAAAGACAAAGAACAAGTCCTTTACGGCTCTGAACAATACGGCCGTAAAGATCTATCCCGACGCGCTGAAGCGGGAGATGCATGTGGTGGCGAAGGGCAACGACGGCAAAGAGATCGATTTTTTTGTTTTTGACCTGGAGGGAACGATGCTTCATAACTATAAAATGCAGAGCAGGGAACACAAAAAATTAAGCGGTATGAAACGCGGCACTTACATCTACCGGGTCTTTAACGGTGATGAAGAGACCGCCGCAGGAAAATTTGAAATCCGTTAACCTAAAAACAACTTTATTCAACACTGTCCCGCAAAGCGGCAGGGAGCTTAATAAAATCTGATACCTGGTTGATAAAACCTGATCCGTTCTCTATTGGTACTCTCATTTGTATTACAATTTTATTAAACACTCTCTGCCCTGCTTTCGGGTAAACCGCACCTCCGAGTTCTTTAATTCGCCATAACTAAGAAACCCGTACAAGCCTGCCGGTGTAATTCTTTGCACAGGCAGACAGGCAGGAAAATTGCTAAAATCAATATCCGGTGAAAAAAACCAGCGTCCCCTGGCCATCGAAGATTTTTTCAATGATTTCCTGCCTCAACCACGGGTTCATATACCCACACTTTATTCCTCCTCCTTCTCCATCACAAATCATTGTTATTAACAGGTTTAAAAATAATTCCTGCGCATTTGTTTTGTTTTGAAAAACATTCATATATTAGTTCACCAAACAAAAACAGGGATACCTGAACCCAAAACAGGGGCGAATGCCGAAAAGCCATACGAGTAGGCCCAACCAAAATCAACCAAGCTATTTATGGAACAAATGAAATTTCACAAGCAGAAACTCTATTCGTTAATTCTGGCCGGTGTTGCGATCATTTCTTTATTATTACCCTGGTTCAGCGTTAAGGCCTCCGGAGGCTTTGGATTTGGCGTTTCTAAAAACGGGTTTGGCAGTTGGGGCCTGGTAGCATTGATCGGCGCCGGTGTAGTGGTGGCCGCCTGTTTCATGGGAGATAAGTCAAAAGTATTTGATGATATGGGCAAGAAACTCGCCCTGGGTGGTTTCGGCGCGATCGCCGGCGGTGCCGTGATCTACCTGATCCGCATCCTTTCCGTGGGTGGTGGTAAATACGGCGGTATGGTGAAAGCTTCTCCCGGAATCGGCCTGTTTCTGGGCCTGGCCGCGGGTGCACTTGGATTACTCATCCTCCTGGGAATGGTCAAGCCTCCCAAGGCGCTGGATGATAAGATCGGCGGAGGATCCTGAGTTTATTGTTAAATAAAATAATTAATCCCGGCTTGCCCGGGATTTTTTTATTAAAACAAACCCCATTCATCTTCGAATTCATCTTTCTCAAAGGTGCTTACCCAATGCCGGAACAGTTCCCGAAACCGATCGATCTCTTCCCGGATCACTTTTCCATGCGCCTCTTCAATCGTTCCCTCCGCGATCATCGTGAGCATGGATGATTTGATGAATTGCGCGTTCTTCCTGATAATGCAGGCATTCTCCATCCGTATCATGTATAATCCCGCTTCCGAACTTTTGATCTTAACCGCCACTTCATACGCATCGCCCAGTACCATTCTTTTAAAATCCTCCCGGAACTCATCCTCCAGGTTTTCCTCCGATTTTTCTTTTTCCGGGCTTTCGAGACCCCCTTTTAAGACGATCATCACTTGCTTCCATTGTTCGTACATGGCCTTGCAGGCTTCGCTGGTGGGACGTAGTTTCCACTCTTCCCCCTCATCTTCCTCATCCCGGAAGGCATCCTCCTCCCATTCCGGCAAACCGCTTAAATCATCTATCCCCATTATTTATAATTCAGATTTTAAAAAATGCGCCGTATAGCTTTCTTTATTCCGGACCAGTTCTTCCGGGGTTCCCTCAAAAAGGATCCGGCCACCGCCATCCCCTCCCTCCGGACCAATATCGATGATATGATCCGCCACTTTGATAACATCCATATTGTGCTCTATCACCAGCACCGTATTGCCGCGGTCGACAAGTTTGTTGAGCACATCGAGCAGGTGCTGGATATCCTCAAAATGAAGACCCGTGGTGGGTTCGTCCAGAATGTAAAACGTTTTTCCAGTGTCCTTTTTGGACAGCTCCGTGGATAGTTTCACCCGCTGCGCTTCTCCTCCGCTCAGGGTTACGGCCGATTGTCCCAGGGTGATATATCCCAAACCCACTTCATCCAGCACTTTTATCTTCCGGTACAAATAGGGAACGGGCTGGAAAAACTCCACGGCCTCTTCCACGGTCATTTCCAGCACATCGGCGATGGATTTTCCCTTGAAACGGATCTCGAGCGTTTCCCTGTTGTAGCGCTTCCCGTTGCATTTTTCGCAATGCACATACACATCGGGCAGGAAATTCATTTCGATCACCCGCATCCCGCCACCCTCACACACATCACATCGCCCGCTTTTTACGTTAAACGAAAAACGGCCCGCATTGTATCCGCGGATCTTCGCTTCAGGAACCGAAGCGAACAGGGTCCGGATCTCTGTAAAGAACCCGCAATAGGTGGCCGGGTTGCTGCGCGGGGTGCGGCCGATAGGTGACTGATCAATCTCGATCACTTTATCAATATGCTCCAGGCCTTTCACCGACTTATAATCCAGCGGAACCGCTTTGGAATCATAGGCATGTTTGGAAAGGATAGGGTACAACGTTTCGTTGATCAGTGTGGATTTTCCGCTGCCGCTCACTCCGGTTACGCAGATAAATTTGCCCAGCGGGAATTTCACATCCACGTTCCGGAGATTATTTCCTTTCGCCCCTTTCAGCTCGAGGTATTTTCCATTGCCGTTTCGTCTTTCCTTCGGCACTGCTATGCGGTGAAGACCGTTCAGGTATCCAGCAGTCAATGTATCTAATTTCACTATGTCAGCGGGCGGACCTTCCGCCACGATCTTTCCGCCGTGATAACCCGCACGGGGCCCGATATCGATCAGGTGATCGGCGGACAGCATAATATCTTTGTCGTGTTCCACCACCAATACGCTGTTGCCGATGTCGCGCAGATGCTGCAGGGCTTCGATCAGCCGGTGATTGTCGCGCTGGTGAAGCCCGATCGATGGTTCATCGAGTATGTATGTTATCCCCTGTAATTGCGAGCCGATCTGGGTGGCCAGCCGGATACGCTGCGACTCTCCCCCGCTCAGGGTTTTCGAAGGGCGGTATAAGGTAAGATAGGTGAGCCCGACATCCAGCAGGAACTGCAGCCGCTCCCTAATCTCCTTCAAAACGTCTTTCGCGATGGCTTTCTGTTTGTTTTCCAGCATCAGCTCAATACCATCGAACCAGGCCGCCAGGTTATCGAGGTTCATATTGCTGAGTTCCGCGATATTTCGACCGTTCACCCGGAACCAGAGACTTTCCTTTTTGAGCCGCTGCCCTTCACAGGCATCACAGGGCCGGACGATCATGTAATCTTCGGTCCATTCCCTGATGGCTTCGCTGTAAGGATTGGCGAACCAGCGCTGCAGCATATTCACCACTCCTTCATACGGCGCCGAAGGATCAAATTTCATATTCTCAAAATCCAGGTCCTCCTGCTGTCCCTCTTCATTGCCATACAGCATAATGTTGAGCTGCTTTTTGGTGAGCTTGCCCACCGGTGTCTTCAGGGATATCTTATGTTTTTTCGCCGCTTCCATGGCCTGGCGGTATACCCAGGCATCCCGTTCTTCACCCAGCGGTGCGATCCCTCCTTCGCTGATGCTCAGTGAAGGATCAGCGATCACGGCCTCCATATTAATATGGTGTTTGGTGCCCAGTCCCTTGCAAACCGGACAGGCGCCATAGGGAGAATTGAATGAAAACGCATTCGGCGAAGGCTCTTCATAACTGATCCCGGTGTCTTCACACATCAGCATTTTAGAATACCGGACCTCCTCAAAATCCCCCTGGGAAGCGGATCCCGATTCCTTCGCCCCTGATTTTTGGGTGCGCATACCGGATTTCTCTGCAACCCCTTCCCCGGATGGAGGTGCAACGAACATCAGGTCCTTTCCCAGTTTCAGTGTTTGCTGCACGCTCTGGCTGAGCCGGGTCCTCATATCCGGAGTTACCTGCAGGCGGTCCACAACGAGCTCGATGTCATGGATGACATATCGATCCACCTGCATTTTGGGGACCAGGTCTTTTATTTCCCCGTCGATCCGCACTTTCAGAAATCCTTTCTTCCTCATTTCTTCAAATAATTCCCGGTAATGCCCCTTGCGCCCGCGTACCAGCGGGGCGAGCAACATGATCTTTTTCCCCTTGAATCGTTTGAAAATATTCGCCACGATCTCTTCTTCGCTCCATTTCACCATCGGCTTGCCCGTATTATAGGAATACGCCTGGCCGATCCGGGCAAACAGGAGGCGGAGAAAATCATAGATCTCCGTAACCGTTCCTACCGTAGAACGTGGATTCTTATTTGTGGTCTTTTGCTCGATCGAGATCACCGGTGACAAACCGGTGATCTTGTCCACATCCGGGCGCTCCATATCCCCGATAAACTGGCGGGCATAGGCTCCGAAAGTTTCCATGTAACGGCGTTGTCCTTCCGAATAGATCGTATCGAATGCGAGTGATGATTTTCCACTCCCGCTGATTCCGGTAATGACGACCAGCTTGTTTTTGGGAATGGATATATCGATATTCTTCAGGTTGTGCACCCTGGCGCCGAAAACCTCGATAACCTCAGGGCCGGGATTCACGAATTCATTATGATTACTGGCATTCATTAATATAAGTAGTCGGCGAAGATACTGATTCAATGGATGTTATCAGGGTGTAAAAACGTAATAAGGGCGTTGAAAAAACTAACAATTCCCGTTTAAAAAAGTTAAGATCCAATTTTAATCCGCTTGTATTTATCCACAAAAAAATATTCTGGCACAGTATTTTGAGTTGTTGACCGGAGTACCAATTCAATCAAACAAAAATTATTTACTATGAAAAAGACCATGAGGTTCATGGGAGGCATCGTATTGTCTTTTATAGGTTTATCTGCATGGGGGCAGGAAAACTGGGATGCGCAAAAGAACCCGACCGTAGATTCCATCGCCGCGAAATACAAGGACAAACTGGTAGCGGCCCCGGCCGCGCAAACACAGGATAAGATATTCCCTGTGATCGGGCGCTATGAAACGGCCACGAATCCCGAAACACCGGTTGTAAATATTTCACTGGATGCGCAAAATAAGGGGCTGATCTGGATCGAAGGGTTGCCACAGGGGAAAGTGAAGGCCCTGCTTACCCGTTCGCCCGCCACTTATAAAATTCCGGCACAGAAAAACGAAGAGGGGAAGGATGTTCCGGAAGGCACGTTAATCTATGACAGGGATATGAACACGCTGAGCATTTGCATCGGTAAAAACTATAATTCCGATAACCCGGCAGCCGTATTTGACCCGGCCATAGATCCAACACCCGATGTAAAAACGGTGAAAACCGCCAAATCGAAAAAAGCGGCAGTTCCCAAGGCCTGGGTTTATACCGGCACCAAAACGGAGATCGCCACGGCTGTAAACTGACTTCATAACAGGGACGGTTCATACAAAGGGGGCTGCCACATGGCTGCCCCCTTTGAGTTTGGCTGTTATATCCCGCACTGACTGAAATCATCCGGTTCCGGCGCCGGGATCATGCCCCAGCTCATGTAGAAAGGATTATTTAGTGGTGTTCATTTAACCAACTTATCCGGCATGAACAAAGCCGCACAGCGATCCATCGCAAAAGAAAGTAATACGGACCCGGACGGTTTGCTTTTCCGGCTGGCCTACCCTCCCAACCGGCGCCAGTACGACAAAGCACTGCAAGAGCTCAGAAACGCGTCATCCGGCAGTATCGTCATTGCCTCATTTAGCTTTGATATCGCCCAATGGATGACCGGAAATTTTCCCGATGAAACCGAAATTGAAAGCAGTGACGCTGATCCCGAAACCATTCGGCAGTTTTTCCGGGCGGTTTTACCCCGCACAGAATTTGAAAATATTTCCTCCGGAGATCTGTCCCTGGTCAAAAGGATCAGGTTGCTGAAAGGAAATGCAAAAGGCTCCCTGTTGGGTTGGCTGATCCGTTGCCTGGCCGCCCATCCGCTCCCCACCCGTGTCAAGGAATCCATTTTTCACAGCCTGCAGTTGTTCATCCGTTGGAAAATCAGCCCGGATCATTACCGGCGATTATTTTTACCGGGAGATAAAAGCATTCCTTTTTTTCACAGTAATCTGTTTCGCAAACCGTCGCTGAAAAAAATCATCGGTGAGATTATCCCGAAACCAAGGCATCTTTCAACGGGGAAAAAAATTCAGTTGATCCATTCTGCCCGGGCCACGCTGGCCCTTTTGTACCGGGAAACGGAACCATTTACCTATGCAGATCCCCGGGAGATAACCTGCTTTGAACTGGAAAGGGGATTAACGATCGTGCTGTATGGAATGGACCCCGAGCGAAGGTTATCCATTGAATCTTATATCGGTTACCTGGCTTTTAAGAATGGAATTCCGGTTGCATATGGCGGTGGTTGGATCTTTGGCAGTCGCTGCCAGTTCGGGATCAACATATTACCCGCCTTCCGGGGCGGCGAATCTGCCTGGTTGTTCTGTCAATTGCTACAGGTTTACAGGCATTATTTCAGGGTTACCCGGTTCGTGGTGAAACCCTACCAGTTCGGGAAAAACAACCCGGAGGCCATTGTGTCCGGCGCGTTCTGGTTTTATCACAAGGCCGGGTTCAGGCCGGAAGATCCCGGCCTCCAAAAGCTTGCCCGTGAAGAATGGAAGAAAAAAAAGAAAACGGAAGGATACAGGACTCCGCCTGACCGGCTGAAAAAATTTACCGGCTCAAACCTGGTGCTGGACCTCTCCCCGCGGCCAAATCCAAAAATGGACGCGTCGGAAATCAGTAAAAAGATCACCGGTTTTATAAACGGGCAATTTAACGGCAACAGGACAAAAGCCATGAACCAGTCTGCCGAAAAGTCGAAAAAAGAACTGGGCTTGCGAAGTTTTACGGGATGGAATACGCACGAAATACAGGCATTCCGGGAATGGAGCCTGCTCCAACAGGCAACGCTGAAAGTTGATCTATGGAACCGGAATGAACGAAAACAATTGCTCACCCTTATCAAAGCAAAAGGCAGCGCACCCGAAAGAAAATTTATCCTCCGGCTTCAGAAGCACCGGCGATTTTGGGATGATCTTTTGTCATACGCATGTAAATGATTGCATCCGAAATGCCCTTCCGGAAAAATTTTTATTTTTTTTTCAATCCCCGCAAACACGTATCCGCACTGCATTTGCAGAGAAATTCAAACACCTGTTAGGAATCTTTTTTAACGCCCCGTTTTGGAAATTCAAATCTTCCGCCATTATATTTGCCCTGCCTTCGCAGATGTATTCATCCAAAGGCTGCAGTTCTTTCAAATTTTTCCGGATGACAGGAAGTTGAAACTTTTTTCATCCGAAAATCACTTATCAAGAAAGGCAGAGGGTAATGGCCCGATGAAGCCTTGACAACCTGTCCCCGCCGTAATGGAGGGGGTAAGGTGCCAATTCCATCCCGGATTTAATCCGGGGCAGATAAGTCAGACAACCGCTTCGAAATATTGTTCAAAACATATTCAAAAGCTCATCTGATTTACCTGCCTGCCGGCAGGCAGGTCGGATGAGCTTTTTTTATTCCCCGCGGATAATCTACAGCCCCGGTAATCCTCTCTTTCCCCGTAAGTGTTCCGTGTTAAAAAAAAGTCAACAGGCTACAGCCAAATCGGAAGAACCCGCCACCGGCTCAAGAAACTGCGTAACGGGATCAAATGCCGCTTCAGCCGGCCGGTAATAACTGTTACTTGCTGACTATTTACCGACACCGGCGATAACCCGGTTCAATGAATCGTAAAAAGCAAAAAAGAAATATTCATCAACCATTTAAAACCTTGCAACATGAGTAACTATCGTTTCGAAACGCTCCAGCTTCATGCCGGGCAGCAAATTGATCCAACCACCAAATCCCGGGCGGTACCGATCTACCAGACTACTTCGTATGGTTTCAACAATGCCGAACATGCCGCCAACTTGTTTGGCCTGAAAGATTTCGGGAACATTTACACCCGCATCATGAATCCCACCACTGATGTGTTTGAACAAAGAGTGGCGGCACTGGAAGGAGGTGTGGCTGCCCTGGCGACCGCATCCGGCCAGGCGGCGCAGTTCCTGGCGCTGAACAATATCCTCCAGGCTGGTGATAATTTCATCACCACTACCTATCTCTATGGCGGCACCTACAACCAGTTCAAAGTGGCTTTTAAAAGACTGGGTATTGATGTGCGTTTTGCCGACGGCGACGACGCGGAAAGTTTTGTAAAATATATCGACAAGAACACGAAGGCTTTCTACCTCGAAACCATCGGCAATCCCCGTCTCAACATCCCCGATTTTGAAAAATTCGCCGCGCTGGCGAAAGAGTATGACCTTCCGCTGATCGTCGATAATACTTTCGGTACGGCCGGTTACCTGTTCCGCCCATTGGAGCATGGCGCCAATGTAGTCGTGCAATCCGCCACCAAGTGGATCGGCGGTCACGGCACCACTATCGGCGGGGTGATCGTGGACGGCGGTAATTACAACTGGGGCAACGGAAAATTCCCCCAGTTTACCGAACCCTCCGAAGGATACCATGGACTGAAATTCTGGGATGTCTTCGGTGAAGGAAATCCCCTGGGTTTGCCCAACATCGCATTCGCCATCCGGGCCCGGGTGGAAGGACTCAGGGATTTCGGTCCTTCACAGGCTCCTTTTAATTCTTTCCTCCTGCTGCAGGGACTGGAAACGTTGAGTCTTCGTGTACAGCGGCATGTCGACAATGCCCTCGAACTGGCACAATGGCTCGAACAGCATCCGCAGGTGGAATTCGTGGAATACCCGGGATTGAAGAGCAGTCCTTATCATACCCTCGCCAAAAAATACCTGTCAAACGGTTTCGGCGGCATCCTGAATTTCGGCGTCAAAGGCACAAAGGAAAATGCCAGCAAATTCATCGACTCATTGAAACTGGCCAGTCACCTGGCTAATGTGGGCGATGCCAAAACGCTGGCCATTCATCCCGCCTCCACCACGCACGAACAGCTAAGCCCGGAAGAACAAATTTCAGCCGGCGTTCGTCCCAACCAGGTGCGCATCAGCGTGGGTATTGAACATATCGATGACATTAAAGCCGATTTCGAACAGGCATTCTCCGCTGTTTTCACCAACGAATTAGTCGCTTAAAATATGCCCGAGACATTCACATACGACAAACCCTTCCTCCTTGAATCCGGGCAGGAGATACACGGATTGCGCCTGGCCTATACTACATACGGAAGACTCAATGAGAACAGGGACAATGTGGCCTGGGTCTTTCATGCCCTTACGGCCAACAGTGATCCCGCCGAATGGTGGCCCGGGCTCGTGGGGAAGGGCAAGCTGCTGGATCCGGATCAGTATTTTATCATTTGCGTGAACATGCCCGGAAGCTGTTATGGAAGTACCGGTCCGCTCGAGATCAATCCCCGGACCGGCGAGCCCTGGTTTCACCGGTTCCCTTTTTTTACCACGAGGGATATGATCAGGGCGTACCGGCTCCTGAAAGATGAACTTGGAATACGCAGGGTGAGGATCGGCATCGGGGGTTCAATGGGCGGACAGCAATTGCTGGAGTGGGCCATCGAAGAACCGGAACTCTTCCATTCCATTGTACCCATTGCCACGAATGCTTTTCATTCGGCCTGGGGCATCGCCTTCAACGCGTCGCAGCGCGCCTGTATTGAGAATGACGGCACCTGGAATGAAAAACATGCTAAGGCGGGGATCGAAGGCATGAAAACGGCCAGGGGACTTGCCCTGCTCTCCTACCGGCATTATGAGACCTACCGGAGGGATCAAACCGAATTGTCGGTGGAGCGGATCACCGGATTCAAAAGTGAAAGTTACCAGCGATACCAGGGAGAGAAACTGGCCGCCCGGTTCAACGCTTTCAGTTATCATGTGCTGAGCCGGTCGATGGACGCGCACCATGTGGCCCGGGGCAGGGGATCCGTGAGGGCCGCGTTGCAAAGGATCCGGGCGAGGACGCTCGTGATCGGGATCACCACGGACATTCTGTTTCCCCTGCAGGAACAGCAATTCATCGCCGAAGCGATCCCCGGAGCGGTCTACCGGTATATTTATTCGAGTTACGGTCACGATGGCTTCCTGCTGGAATCCAATGCCATTGCGGCTCATGTGCGGGATGTTTTGCAGAATGAAAAACAAACGGACCTCGTGGAAGAAAAAAGAACAACCATTATCAATTCATAAGTATAGCCATGAATAAACAATTAACCATCGGGCTTTTCGGGTTTGGTGTGGTGGGAGAGGGATTATACCGGGTGCTGGAACAAACCCCATCCCTGAAAGCCCGTATCAAAAAGATCTGCATCCGGGATATCAGTAAGAAGCGGAATGCCCCGGCCCTGCTGTTCACGACAAACCGGGAAGACCTGCTGAATGACCGCGACATCAACGTGATCGTTGAAGTGATCGATGATTCAGAAGCGGCATTTCATATCGTTTCCACCGCCTTGCGAAATGGGAAAGATGTGGTGAGCGCCAGTAAAAAAATGATCGCGGAACACCTGCCTGAACTGCTGGCACTGCAGCAGGAAACAGGTCAAACGCTCCTGTACGAATCCGCCGCCTGCGCCTCGATCCCGGTTATCCGCAACCTGGAAGAATATTACGACAACGACCTGCTCCATTCCCTGCGCGCCATCGTGAACGGATCCACCAATTTCATCCTCACCAAAATGTTCGAGGAAGGACTGGAATTCAAACAGGCACTGCTGCTGGCCCAGCAAAAAGGATTTGCCGAAAGTGATCCCCGCCTGGATGTGGAAGGATTTGATGCGGTGAACAAATGGACTTTCCTGCTCACCCATGCTTACGGGATCACCGAAAGCCCGCAAAACATTTTGTTCAACGGCATCCAGGATATCCATGCTGCAGACGCGCAGGTGGCCCGTTCGAAGCAACAGGAAATAAAACTCGTGGCCCAGGCGCAAAAACTGAAGAACGGAAAAGTGGCGGCCTTTGTATTGCCCCAGTTTGTGGAACCCGATGATCAGCTCGCCTTTGTGAAAAATGAATACAACGGCGTTGTGATCGAAAGCGGTTTTGCCGACAGGCAGTTCTTTTACGGTGCGGGGGCCGGCAGCCTGCCCACCGGCAGCGCGGTGCTGAGCGATCTTTCAGCGATCAGTCATGGCTACCGCTACGGTTATAAAAAAATGTACCGGCATGCGCCGCATGAATTAACAGATGAAATCTTCCTGAAAGTGCATGTCAGTTTCGATGACCTTTCTTTTATCCCACGGGAACGGTTCGAATGGATCGACGAATGGCATGTGAAGGAAGACCGCAAATACCTGTCGGGAGTGATCTCTTTTAAAGAACTGAAACAGCAAAACTGGTGGAGGGAGAATGGCACGTCGCTGATCCTGCTGCCCAATCCCGTGATCGAGGAAACCTTGACCCGGAAGCTGAAGAAAAGGAGTTTGGAACTGGCGGGGATATTCTGATCGGCGGCAGCAATCAAAGTCCCTCACTTCGCTCAAACAGGTGCAACTATTCTACCGGTCGGGCTTGCCCGACGGAGCCCGCATGAAAATAACTACAGTAAAAAGCCCACCTTCGTTCCGACTTTCGTCGGAACTTCGGTGGGCGAAGTAGGGAGAACAGGATTAGCTGCGCTGATCCTAATTGGGTGGGAACCGAAACAACCAA
>CAYRHU010000060.1:0-23551 GCA_964424155.1 uncultured Chitinophaga sp. | reverse complement strand
ACGGTAAGGATGGAAGGGATTTCATCCCGCAGACGGAGCCGGTGGGAGAGCAGGAAAGTAAGCATTAGGGTCGGCCCCCTGTCCCCCGCGGGGGAACTTAGGTCAGATAGTTCTTATTGATTATATAGGTGCCGAAAGAATAGCGATGGAATGATTTCTTCCGGAAGAAAATGTAATACGGTGAATGGGCAATGGTGAATGGGCAATATGATAAAACTGGAGCTCGATATAGCCCCGTAGGGGCAAAATATCGGTAGCATAAAAAGATGATTAAATGATCAGGGAACCCCGTAGGGGTTCAACATATTCGATGGTGAAGAATACGGAATGGGGAGGAGGGAAAAAGCATTGTGTTCTTAAAATATTGCGAGGGCGACATGAAGAAGCTTAAAGATTATTTGTTGTTGGTCAAGCCTTCGCTGAGTATCATGGTGGTGTTCAGCAGCGTGATGAGTTTCGCGCTGACGAAAGGTTCGGAGAGTTATGTGGATTTCTGGAAAATGATACTCCTGCTCTTTGCAGGCGGGATGCTGGTAACAGGCAGTGCCAATGCCATCAACCAGGTGGTGGAGAAAGACACCGATGCGCAAATGAAAAGAACGGCCAACCGGCCCGTGGCTGCGGGCCGGCTGAGCGTACCGGAGGGATGGGTCTTTGCGGTGATCACCGGCGCGGCGGGTGTTTTTATCCTGGGTTATTTTTTCAACTGGTTGTCGGCGGGACTGGCGGCTTTTAGTTTGTTCCTGTATGCGTTCATCTATACGCCGCTGAAGAAAGTGAATTCGATCGCCGTACTGGCCGGGGCTGTTCCGGGAGCGCTGCCCTGTTTGATCGGGTGGACAGCGGGGAACAATGATCTTTCCCTGGGCGGGTGGATCCTCTTCGCGTTCCAGTTCTTCTGGCAGTTCCCGCATTTCTGGGCGATCGCCTGGGTAGCGCACAGGGACTATTCGTCGGTGGGGTTCAAGCTCCTTCCGGCGGAAGAAGGGCCGACAAAGTTCACCGCCTTGCAAACGGTGCTGTATTCGCTGCTGCTGGTGCCCGTTACACTGGCTCCCTATTACACCGGGATGTGCAGTTACGCGGATACAAAAGGGATAATCAGTATCTCGCTGGTGGTGCTGGCCAACGGGTTCATGATCGTAAGATGTTTGACGCTGTATAAAAAAATGGATGTGGGCTCCGCCCGCCGGGTGATGTTCGGAAGTTATATGTACCTGCCGGTGGTGATGCTGGCCTGGTTACTGAGTAAAATATAATTGTAAACGACGCGATGGTAATAGTGAGCAATCAACAGAAAAAGAAAATGCACCCCCACAAGTTTACCCTGTGGGTGGCGATCGGAAGTATCGTAATGATGTTCGCGGGTCTGACCAGCGCCTACATCGTTAAAAGCAACCAGACCGGCTGGGTGCCCGTGGTGGTCCCGAAACTGTTCTGGTTGTCGACGGCCGCGATCCTGGCCAGCAGCCTGACCATGCAGATGGCGCTTCGCTCTTTCAAGCAAAGGGAGATGCGGTTTTACCGCATGCTGATCGGGGTCACCTTTCTGCTGGGGATAACGTTTGTGGTGCTCCAGGTACTCGGGTTTCAGCAGTTGTGGGATCAGCAGGTCACTTTCCGCGGCAGCGGGGCCGGTCAGTTCCTGTACGTGGTGTTCGGATTGCACGCCCTTCATGTGGCGGGTGGCGTGATCGCGCTGATGGTGATGTTCGTAAAAGCGTTTACCGGCCGGACCAAACTGTATAGCGCGGTGCCGGTTGAAGTGGCGGCCACTTACTGGCACTTCGTGGACCTGCTCTGGATCTATTTACTCGTTTTCTTCCTGTTTATCGGGTGAGAACGGATTGGAATTTGGAATTTGATCATTGGAATTTATAAAAACTATGTCAACAACAACAGTACATCAGACCAAATGGTGGAGCGGCGGTAAGAGCCCTTTCAACCTGGAATACGGCAAACTGATGATGTGGTATTTCCTGATGAGTGATGCCTTCACCTTTGGTGCCTTCCTGATATCGTACGGATCGATCCGTTTCAGCCAGAACTTCTGGCCCGACCCCAACGTCGTGTTCAATGCTTTCCCGGGGGCCGGTCATGCCAACCTGCCGCTGGCCTTCGTGAGCGTGATGACATTTATCCTGATCATCAGTTCCGTTACGATGGTACTGGCGGTGCATGCGGGTCACAACGGCGACAAGAAAGGAGTGATCAAATGGCTTGCCTGGACGATCGTTGGCGGTCTTGCCTTCCTTGGCTGCCAGGCATGGGAGTGGCATCACCTGATCACCGGGCAGCATGCTGTACTGGCCGACGGAAGGATCGAACTGATTGGTCAGACTACCGGTGGCAATCCCTGGGGTCAGCTCGTGGAACCGGCCATGGCGCAAAAAGCCCTGGCGGCCAGTTCAAAAGAAACGCTTTTCTATATGGTACAGGCCTATCCCGCTGCGGGCGTGGATCTTACCAACCTGGAAGCTATCGCGAAAATGCCCAACTCACAGCTGGCCGGGATGGTGGATGTGGCTCATGCCCATATCCGGGAGAAAGGACCCATTGCGT
Source organism: uncultured Chitinophaga sp. (assembly GCA_964424155.1). Taxonomy (GTDB): domain Bacteria; phylum Bacteroidota; class Bacteroidia; order Chitinophagales; family Chitinophagaceae; genus JJ008. The sequence goes on along the minus strand of CAYRHU010000060.1, from coordinate 20,989 downwards.
TTGGGGGTTATTTCTTCGGCATTACGGGATTCCATGGATTCCACGTATTCTCCGGGGTGATCATAAATATCGTGATGCTGCTGATGACCCGGAAGGGAGTGTTTGAAAGGAGGGGTCATTACCTGATGATCGAAAAAGCCGGGCTGTACTGGCACTTTGTAGACCTGGTATGGGTATTCGTATTCCTGTGTTTCTATCTAATTTAAAGATCCGGTATAATACCCGGGCAACCCAAAGGGATTATTGGAATTTGAAAATTGTAATTAATCAAGTTTATGCAACATCCGGCATTTGAAGAAGTAACGTTCCAGCATCACAGTGATGATGCCACATTTAAGAAGAGGGTTCGGAAAACGACGATTATTCTGTCTATCATCACCGTGATCGAACTGGGAATCGGTCTTACGATCTATACAATTCACAAAGGGCCCAACCCCAGCGAACTGCTGGTGCTGATGTTCAAGGGAGTGGTTTGCATTCTCACGCTGGCCAAGGCCTTTTATATCGTTTCGGTGTTCATGCATCTGGGCGATGAGATCCGGAACATGATCATGACCATCGTGGTACCGCTGATGCTGTTTATCTGGTTTATCATCGCGTTTATATGGGATGGTAATTCCTACAAGAACCTGCGGAATAATTATGATCCGCATTTCAAGGAAACCACCATGCCGCGGAAGCACCACACCGAAAAAGCTGTCGAGATACCGGTGGAGAAGTCCGGCAAGGAATAAACCGGGTAAATTAATATACCAAAACCATTAAGCCGGATGCCCGTTGAGGCAGGGGTTTAATGGTTTTTTATTGAACCGTACGTAATCTGTGTAACAAGGAATAAAATATCCGGACAATTGAACTCAAAAGCATTATACGCGATCATGCTGGCCCTCCTGCTTCCGCTGGTGGCCTATTTCATCGTCAAGCGGAAGAGCGAGGAGGCGGTGGTCATGCCGCCGCATTACCACGCCGACACCGTGGTGGATGTGGTCACAAAGGGAAAGAAGCACTATGATACGGTCTGGCATAAGGTGGGCGATTTTTCACTCAGGAACCAGGAGGGGAAGACCATTACCTGGGACAGCCTGAAAGGTAAAATTATCATTGCCGATCTTTTTTTTACCCGTTGCCCGACGATTTGTCCCGGTATGACCCGCAATATGAAGCGACTGGCCGAATCCATTCATAACGGCAAAAAAGTAGGTGACAAAACAAACCGCCTGGTTCATTTTATTTCTTTCAGCATTGACCCCGAAAGGGATTCGGTGGAGCGATTGAAATACTGGGCCGACCGCTTCCAGGTCGATCCCGAACAGTGGTGGCTGCTGACCGGGGAGAAAAAGGTGGTATATGACCTGGCCCTGCGCGATTTGAAACTCGGGCTGGAAGACGGGGAGGGAATCGACACGAATTTCATCCACAGCGATAAATTTATTCTTATCGACAGCAACCGGCATGTACGGGGCTATTACAGCGGGCTGGATTCGGTGTCGCTGGCCAAACTATCATCCGATCTGGTATTACTCACTATGGAGAAGGATCCTAACAGGAAAAGCTTCTTTGCCGGTAAACTGCAGATCATCGCAGTGGTGTTCCTGCTGGCTATTTTCGGGGTGGGTTTGTTTTTCTTCCTGTTACGCAAAAAAAAATAACGCATGCTGCAGCCGGTCTGGAAAAAGAACGATAAAAAAGCCCGCAACCTGATTCTGGTGTTCTCGGTTGTACTTTTCGCCGCGATCACCCTGCTGGGCCGTGTGAATATTAAGGCCGACCTGGGATTTGATGTGCATATTTTCGCATTGGTCAACGCCATCATCAATTCCCTGGTGGCGGTATTCCTGCTGGTAGCCCTGGTGGCGGTAAAGATGAAGAACTACGAACTGCACCGGAACATCATGATCTCGGCGCTGCTTCTTTCCGTGCTCTTCCTGGTGAGTTATGTTACCCATCATTTGTTTGCCGGTGATACAAAATTCGGTGACGTAAACCATGACGGGGTTCTCTCGTTTAGTGAAAAAGAAGCCGTGGGCTCCCGGCGCGTGATCTATTATTTCATACTGGGCACGCATATTCCATTGGCCGGCATTATTCTTCCCTTTATTCTTTTTTCCGCGTACCGGGCGCTGACCGGTGAATTTACCAAGCATAAGAAACTGGCGCGCATCACCTGGCCTATCTGGTTTTATGTGGCGGTAACCGGGGTGCTGGTGTACTGGATGATCAGCCCGTATTATTGATGAGTGAATTTATTTTGCCACGAAAACACAAGGATAAAAAAGCAATTGTAAGCCTGTTTATTCGTGCTATTGGTGCAATTAGTGGCTGACTTATTTTGTTATTCGTCACGCAGGGTCCTTCAATCAGCGTTCGGTTTTACGGCTTTAACCATTATTTATTCGTACATGTCCGCCTGTTTTTATTTCTCCGGCAGCAATTATTTGCAGGAATTAGAATATAGAGAGACAGGAATTTTTTGGGCTGATTACAGCCTGCGAGACAGGATGTCCCGCAGCAAAGGATGCCGGTGTTCCGGATGTTCAGATTAATCAGGTTGACTACTAACGATGGTGCCGCTCATATTTTCAGCGCGAATAGTTCCAGTCCCTGGTTTTTCCCTTTTAGTTCCACTTCGCCCAGGGATTCGGCCTGCCAGTCTTTCATATCGAGCAGGTCCATCACGTCTTTCGATACGATGAATTTCTGGTTCAGGTCGTTGCAGGCGCTTCGTATCCGCGCCGCCGTGTTGATGGCGTCCCCGCTCATTACCAGGTCCTTTTTTATGATGCCCACCTGACCCACCGTCACATTACCCGTATGAATCCCGGCCTTGTATTCCGGCAATACACCATAACGCCGTTTGAAACGATCCAGTTTTTTATTAAGCTCCTTTCTCGCAGCCAGCAGGGAAGCGATGGCGCTCCGGGCATTGGCTTTCGATTCGGGCCACCAAACCACGATCTCATCGCCCACGTACTGGTAGATGCGCCCGTTATTATCTATAAAACCGGAAGAGATATAAAAAATGAAATCCCGTATAAATTTGAAATACTCCCGGTGCCCCAGTTTTTCGGCGATGGGTGTGGAGTCTTTCAGGTCGAGAAACATGATGATCCTCCGCTCTTCCCTGGGCTGGATGTAGCGGCCGATGATGATGCTGAAAAAAACACCCGGCGAATATTTTTCATTGATCTCGATGGCCAGTTGCGTAAACAGGAAGAGGAGCAGCCATTCCGGCATTTTTTCCAGCAATAAGCGCCGGTGGAGCAGGTTGTAGACAAATTTATCCCAGGCTGTCTGGAGACTGCGACCCGCGATCAGCCATTCATAGGTGATATAGATAAAAAATGTCATGACCAGCGCTGCCAGCAGCAGCAGGGCTGTTTTCACCAGGAGGTTCACCCAAAGAGAGGAGTTACGCAGGTAATTGCGAAGCACGAACACCAGCAGATAGCCCAATACCAGGCTGATGATAAACACATTCAGTTCCCGAACCAGCAGTTCTTTGAAAATATTGATCTCGGGCTGGTAGTATTTTTCGGGGAGGATACCCACCGCTTTTCGCCAGATGAAGAATATGAGATCTGCGACCGTCCATGCCAGGGCGATAACCAGCACGATCTTTCGCTGGTGATTTTTCACTGAAGAAACACCGGACAGTATGGATTTGGCGGAATGAGTCATAAAAAAAGATGGCAGCCCCGCCATCTTTTAAAAAAATCATGCCGTTTTATATAAAATGCCCGAATTCAGCGCAAATGCCAGGCGAAACGCCTTACCGGGTTTTAACTTCCTAATTAATGACCCACACTTCGTTCCCTTTCAGCAGTTTGTCGAGGTCGGCCGGTTTTTTGGCTTTCGCCTCCTCAATCTGCAGGGTCATCATTTCTTCATAACAGGGCCGGTCTGTTTGATAGAAGACGCCGAAAGGCCTGGGAAGATGCCCTTCCTTTGCCGGATTATCAAAGATCCGGGTAAGGATCTGGGCCTTATAAATATCGGCGTCATCATGTATCCAGAGATCATCCTTGCTGTAACCCTGGTTCAGATCAACGATAACCGGTTTGAAGCCATCCAGTTTAATACCCTTATCACCGGAAGCGCCAAATACCAGCGGCTGACCCTGCTCCAGGAACAGGGTTTCTTCGGCCTTGGTCGATTTCTCGGTGAATACTTCAAAGGCGCCGTCATTGAAAATGTTGCAGTTCTGGTAAATCTCCAGGAAGGAGGCTCCCTTGTGCTGGTTGGCCCGGATAAGCATGGCCTGCATATGTTTGGGGTCGCGGTCCATCGTCCTGGCCACAAAAGTGGCATCGGCCCCCAGCGCCAGCGCCAACGGGTTAAAGGGATGATCGATGCTCCCCATCGGGGTGCTCTTGGTGATTTTATGTTCCTCGGAGGTGGGGGAATACTGTCCCTTCGTTAGACCGTAAATCTGGTTGTTGAAAAGCAACACATTCACGTCAAAATTGCGGCGCAACAGGTGAATGGTATGGTTACCCCCGATGCTGAGTCCGTCCCCGTCGCCGGTTACGATCCAAACACTCAGATCGGGTCTTGAGGCCTTCAGCCCCGAAGCAATGGCCGTGGCCCTGCCATGGATCGAATGCATGCCATACGTGTTCATATAGTAGGGAAACCGGCTGCTGCACCCGATACCGGAAATGATCGCGATATTTTCACGGGGGATGCCCAGGGTGGGCATCACTTTCTGCACCTGGGCCAGGATGGAATAATCCCCGCATCCCGGGCACCAGCGCACCTCCTGGTCGGTGGCAAAATCCTTGGCTGTCAAAACGGGGGCTGTTGTAGGTTCACTCATGGTAGTCTAAATTGCTTCAAATTTACGAAAGAAAATGTTCAATGCTCAACGCTCAACGCTCAATGTGCAAGTTTTCCGGAGTTTCAGAATTTCCTTATTTTTTTAAGCAATTCTGGCATTTTCTATAGGGCCAAATGAAAAAGCCCAGGGTCTTTTCTGTCGAAGTTTTAAGCTTAGCTGGTTTTTTGTTCAGGCTTTCCCGGGTTTCGGGAGACCTTGTTTTTTTGGGCTGTCTGGATGCTTTTACCAATGATCGCGATCAATTCCTCGGTTTCCGTGAAAATAGCGCTGAGTTTACTGACAGGACGTATCATTTGCCGCCGGATAATGATCCTCAAAACGGTGCGGCACTCTTTTAACTCTTTCTGGACCACTCCGAGTTTATGGATAAAGTCATTTCTGGATTCAGCAGCCTGAACTTCGGCATAGTTAAGGGCAGGAGAATGACAGGATCTAACCAATTGTCCGGCGATATAATTCCCCGACCGCGTATTGGGGAGGGCCTCTACCACATCAATCATCCTGCAGGTATAATCCACAAATCTTTCTTCCAGGTCAAATTGTTTTTGTCCTGTTGCCATAATAAATGAATTTGATCGAAGTTCCTTATAGTCCTTGAGCGGACATTGAGAATTTTCCGATTCACAACCGTTTTAAAAGCCGGATTCAAAGGGGTTTTCCCCGATGAGAATTGAACATTGAACATTGATCATTGAGTATTTTTCTTTAGCAGCTCCCAGTATTCCGCCGCCCTCCTCGTATGCGGGATCACGATCGTGCCGCCCACGATATTGGCCACGGCAAACACTTCGTAGAGTTCTTCGGTGGAAATGCCGAGTTCATGACACTTTCCTAAATGATATTTGATACAGTCGTCACAGCGCAGCACCATGCTGGCTACGAGACCGAGCATTTCCTTGGTCTTCACATCGAGGGCGCCGGCGGCATAGGTGTTGGTGTCGAGGTTCCAGAGACGCTTTAAAACGAGATTGTCTTTCGATAAAATGACTTCGTTCATCCGGCTGCGGTAGTCGTTGAATTCTTTAACCAGTTCGCTCATGGTAAAAAGGTTTTTATGCTCAAATGTAGAAAACCCGGCCGTTCATCAAGTGCCATAGAAGGAAACAATTGCTAAATCGTATATTCAGGCACCTAAATTTTTCATATGCAAAGGATTTTCTGGATCGTTGTTTTATGTATTTCCGCCCTGGTCAGCGCTGCCCAGCAAGGTAAGGATCCTGTCAGGGTAACGGATATGCTAAAAATCCGGTCCGCCGGGAATATGGAAATGAACCGTGATGGCAGCCAGGCTGTTTTTACGGTCACCTCCATTGAACCCGAAGGAGAAAGCAAACTGGAATACAAATACGTAACGCAGGTTTGGATCACGGGAACCGACGGACGGTCCGTTCCGCGCCAGCTTACCGGGAAGGAAAATTCGTCCCAGCCGGTTTTCAGCCCCGATGGGAAACAAATAGCCTTTGTGAGGGCCGTTGATGGGAGGGGACAGATCTTTTTACTCCCCCTGGAAGGCGGTGAAGCCATTCAGCTTACCAAATACAAATATGGTGCGGGTAATCCCCGGTTCAGTCCCGACGGAAAACAAATTCTTTTTACCGCCTCCGTATCACTGAAGGATTTGCTGAAGGATTCGGTGCTTAATCCCGGTGGGGAGGTCCCGCAATGGCCAATGGAGAAACCCGGTTTTGAAAAGAACGGCTATTTAAAAACCTCAACCGGCAAAGCCGATCCCGATGGCAGCCTGGAAGAAGTGAGGGCCTACCTGGATAAGAATGCCAGCGACAAAAAAGCCAAAGTGATCCATAAACTCAATTTCCTTGACGAGACGGATGTGAACGCGGAAATGAGTTTCAGCCATCTGTTCATTATAGAGGCAAGCCCGGGGGCACAACCACGGGCGCTGACCAAAGGATTTTACCGGTATGGCGGGGCCGAATTTTTTCCGGACGGGAAGCAACTGGTGTTCACCGGCAATATGGATACGGAGTTTCATCCCGACCGCGTACTGGAAGGAGAGATCTATATGATAAATACGGATGGAAGCAATCTTCGCAGGATCCTGGGTGAAAAGGGCAGAAATTATTCCAGTCCGCGTATATCTCCCTCCGGGAAATGGCTGGCCTTTCAATACGGCACCACTTCTTTTGTTAGCGTTCCGGCCCTGGCCATTATGCCGGCAGGAGGAGCCTTTCAGCAAAGAACAGATATCCCCTTTGATCGTAATAAGGGAAATATGACCTGGTCCGCAGATGAAAAGTTTGTTTATTTCACCGCGCAGAGCAACGGCGGGCAACCCCTTTACCGGGCTGATATCAGTAGCCGGAAGGTGGAACAGCTTACGGATTTCAACAGCGGGATCGGCAGTTTTGAACTGTCCGGCGACAAATTAGTAATGGTAAAAACAGAGATAGCGAGTCCGTTTGAAATTTACCTGGCCGACGCATCAGCGAAAAACTCCCAAAAGATCAGTTCCTTCAACACACAATGGATAACGGGTAAAAAGTTAAGTATTCCCGAAAAACACAGTTTTGTCAATGATAAGGGCCTGACGGTAGAATACTGGGTGATGAAGCCCTCAAACTATGAACCCGGAAAAAAATATCCCCTGTTGCTGGAAATTCATGGCGGCCCTTCGGCCATGTGGGGACCCGGTGAGAGCACGATGTGGCATGAATACCAGTTTTTCTGCAGCAAAGGCTACGGTGTTGTTTATTGCAACCCCAGAGGCAGCGGCGGTTATGGTCAGGAATTCCTGAGAGCCAATATCAGGGATTGGGGGGCGGGGCCTACGGCCGATGTACTGACCGCGCTCGATAAAGCGGTGGCCGAGGGTTGGGCCGATACGTCAAAACTAGTGGTCACGGGGGGTTCTTATGCCGGCTACCTGGTGGCCTGGATCATCGCCCATGATCAGCGATTCGCGGCAGCCTGTTCACAACGGGGAGTATATGATCTTTCGACATTCCTGGGGGAGGGGAATGCCTGGCGGCTCCTGCCCAATTATTTTGGCGGTTACCCATGGGAACCCGAAGCCAGGGCAACATTACAGCGGGAATCCCCGATTACTTATGTGGACAGGATCCATACGCCCTATATCATTTTCCATGGCGACAATGACCGCCGGACGGGATTTGTACAAAGTGAAATGCTCTATAAAAGCCTGAAGGTGCTGGGGCGACCGGTGGAATATGTGCGGCATCCCGGCGGCACGCATGAACTTACAAGGAGCGGTAATAACCGCCAGCGGATCGATCAGATGCTGCGTACCTGGGAGTTTTTTGAGCGCTGGACCAGGAAATAATCGGGGGGTTGAAATGTCTGAAAGTCCGAAAGTCGGAAAGTCCGGAAGTCGGGACAGGAGTAGCGCACATTTTTTGTAACCGTTCATTACCCCGTTGAAAAAATATTCAAATAACGGTCTGCCACGGAATCGGCAGAATAATCGTCAGAAATAGCATGGTACAGAAAAACAAGCTGAGAATAATGATCGTCCTAACCCTGTTCGTATTCCTGGGTGTGGCGGCGGTACGGGCGCCGTTTCAAAAGGAGCGAAACCTGAAAGTGTTGCCAAAGGATATCAGCGATGAAAAGCTGGACAGCATCATGCAAACCTACAATGTGGCGCTGGGCGTGAAATGCGAATTTTGCCATGTGCCGGTAAAAGGATTCAAGGACAGTCTTGATTATTTTTCGGATGCGGAACCTATGAAGGAAAATGCCCGCCAGATGATGACCATGGTGATCGACATCAATAAGAATCATTTCTGGTTCGATAAAAATGTACGACCGGAATACCTGAAGACGGTCACCTGTAAGACCTGCCACCGGGGCGAGCCGTTCCCGCCTGAATAGAGACGCGGCGTAATTATTTGTAAAGACATGGCATGCCATGTCTCTACCGGCAATACCGCAACCAATCCCTGATTCCTCTAATGATTTGACGGGCCACGGCGTGATGAAAACCGGGATCCAGGATCCGTTTCTCATCTTCGGGATTGCTGAGAAAAGCCACTTCCACGAGGCAGTTGGGATAATCGGTGGGTCCGTTTAGCGCAAAATTGAAACTCCCGACATTTCCGAAATCGTCTAAACCCAGCTCCAGCATTCTTTCCTGTATGAACCGGGAAAGGGGGCGGAAACCGATATGTTTATAATAGGTGCTGACTCCTTTGATGCTATCCCTGGCCGATGAATTCAGGTGAATGCTGATCAGGAAGTCGGGGTCTTCCTGCCTGAGCATTTCGATTCGCTCAGGCATGCTCAGACCGATATCTTCTTTTCGGGTCATGAATACCATGGCGCCGGCCAGTTTAAGTTGCTTTTCCAGCTCTTTAGCAATCAGCAGGGTGTATTTTTTTTCCTGAATTTTACTGGTCACGCCGGAGGCGCCGCTGTTGGAGCCGCCGTGCCCCGCATCCACGGCGATCTTCAGGCATTCCATATCCAGTTCGGGGTGCTGGCGTTTGACCTTTATCACCAGCCGTTTCCCGATATAATAAATGCTGTAGCCCCAGTGCTGGTGGTGTTTCAGTTCGATCGTGATCCGGTAAACATCGTCCTCCGTCTGTTCATGGTACACATTCTTTATCTCTTTCAGCGAGGTTCGCTGGGTGATCCAGTTGGTATTGCTGGTGGCGCCGTAAACATCCACCACGATGCGTGAAGGGTTGATCTGCTGAATGCTTTTGTAGGGGAGACGTTCATCCAGGGTTACCGCGACGGAATCATAGCGATCATTACCCGCCGCGATCCAGCTGTTGGCAAGATAATAGGGGCGGATCTGAACACTGCTGTCGCGGATAAAATTGGATTTTGGCAGGTAAGCGTAATGATTACCCGATAATTGGATTTTGTAATTGATGATGGTGCTGTCCACCACTTTCACCACCACACCGGTGTCCAGGAAGGTCATTTTGGCGCCTCCCAGCCGGTCGGTACCCAAACCGTATTCGAGGTAGGGGAGCGTACCGGTTGTCCTGCCTGCAAAGGGACTTACGGATCCGGGTGGTAATTGCGCGGATATGGAAAAAATCCCCGCGGCAAAGACAGGAAAAATTAATCGTAACATCACAGCAAGTTAATAATAAAAACCCCGGCTGGCATTTTCGTATTAATACGAGCAGAACGCATAGTTTTACTGAATTTTATTATAAACACTTATCAGCAAGCACTATAGAACGAGGGCTCCCGTTTATACCCCGGGGGCGGTTCCGCACCGGCGGTGCCCCCTGAACCGTATCCTTGAAAAAACCAATAGAGTATGACCTGGAACTCCGTAATGGGCATTATTTCTTCCGTCGCCCTGCTTTGCCCTGTCCTGTTTATTCTGGCCCTCCGGCTGGCGACTTACCGCACTTTCCCCGCGCTGCTGATTTACTATTCAAGTGTGTTTATATATAACCTCATGACAGAAGGGTATATATCTGTGCCACCGGATGTGATCCGGTATTGGGGGATGACCAATAATTTACTCGATACGCCGCTGATGCTTTTTTTCCTTATTCATTTCAGCACTTCCGCCCATTTTACAAAAAGAATAAAAATGCTGATGGGAATATTTCTCTTATTTGAAATAACCGTACTGTTACTGAAAGGGTTTAGCCGGGAGACCATCACCATCATCCTGGGCCCGGGTATTCTGATCATATTCGGTCTTTGCGTCTATTTTTTCATCCGGCAAACCAAGATCACCATCATGCACCATAAAGGCACCGGTAAAGCGCTGATCGCGGCGGCCCTGCTTTTCGCTTATGGCTGCTTCGGCATCATTTACCTGATGTATTATGTTTTTGAAACTCCGTTCATCGAGGATACGTTCCTGGTGTATTTCTGGGTGGTCACCTTTTCCTCCCTGCTCTTATCGGCCGGGCTGGTGGCCGAAGAAAAGCGGATCCGCAAACTGAATGAATTGAAAACAACCCGCCGGGAACTGTCCGATATTTACGCGGGCGAAAAAAAGGCCGTCTCCCTGCGGAAGACAGCCATGCTCGATTTTGACAGGGACCAGTGGAGTTAAAAGCAATATTTCCCTTCCGATATCATTTTATCGGCGATCCTTCTTCTTGCATCTTTACCGTTAAAAGGTTCCGCTTTGGTGAAACGTTTCAGTCCCATCAGGATCATACGCTGCTCATCGCCTTCGGCAAATGAGTTGATGGCGTCCTTGCCGGCTTTGTTTACACGATCGGCCGCGTCATACAATGCGGTCCGCATGATATCGATATGGAGCCGGCTGGCTTCCTCACCTTGTTTTTCCACCAGTTTCATCGCCCGCAGTAAAACGCTTTCGGCATTAAAGGTCTGAATGGCCATATCGGCCAGGTTCATCAGTATTTCCTGCTCGCTCTCAATCTTCATCATCAGTTTCTGAACGGCGGCGCCCGAGGTCATCAGGATCGCTTTTTTCAGGTTGGCCACCAGTTTTTTTTCTGCGGCGAAAGGAACTTCCCCGTCATCACCGAATTCCGGAATGCTCATCAGTTCTTTTTGAACCGACATGGCGGGACCCATCAGATCCAGTCGTCCGCCCATGGCTCTTTTCAGTGTCATATCCAGTGTGAGCAGCCGGTTGATCTCATTGGTACCTTCATAGATGCGGTTGATGCGGCTGTCGCGGTAGGCTCTTGATGCGTTGTATTCGGCGCTGAAACCGTTCCCCCCGTGTATCTGCACACCCTCATCCACCACAAAATCGAGGGTCTCGCTTCCATCCACTTTCAGCATGGCACATTCGATGGCGTATTCTTCGGCGGCGCTGAGCAGGGCCTCTCCAAAGGGTTTACCGGCAGCCAGCTGTTCATGTTCCTTGTCGCCGATCCATTGCGCCGTACGGTACAACGCGCTTTCCGCGGTAAAGATGCGGATGGCCATCTGCGCCAGTTTATGTTTGATGGCGCCGAAATTCGCGATCGGTTGTTTGAACTGCTCCCTTGTTTTGGCATATTCGATCGAATTGGTCAGCGATCTTTTCGATCCGCCGATAGCGGCCGCCGCCAGTTTCAGGCGCCCGATGTTCAGGATATTGAACGCGATCTTATGACCCTTGCCGATCTCACCCAGCAGGTTTTCCACCGGCACCTTGCAATCCTGGAAATATAACTGAACGGTGGAGGAGCCTTTGATGCCCATCTTGTGTTCTTCGGGTCCCTGGGTGAATCCTTCGGTTCCTCTTTCAACAATGAATCCCGTAAACTTATCGCCATCCACTTTTGCAAATACCGTATATACATCCGCGAAGCCGCCATTGGTGATCCAGCATTTCTGCCCGTTCAGGATATAGTATTTCCCGTCGGCGCTGAGTTTGGCTGAGGTCTTGGCACTCAGGGCATCACTACCGCTGTTGGGTTCGGTTAGCCCGTAGGCGCCGGCCCATTCGCCGGAAATGAGTTTGGGTATGTATTTCTGTTTTTGTTCGGGGGTCCCGAAATACAGGATGGGCAGGGTGCCGATACCGGTATGCGCCGCAATGGCGACAGAAAAAGAGTGCCCGGCGCCCAGGTATTCATTCACAATGGTGGAAGTCACAAAATCCTTTCCCAGTCCACCGTACTCTTCCGGGAAAGACACGGAGAGCAATCCCTGTTCGCCCGCCCTGGTCAGCAGGCTTTTCATCAGCCCCGGTTCCAGGTTATCGATCCGGTCAAGTAGTGGATATACTTCCGTATCGAGGAACTGCGTACACATATCCCTCACCATGACCTGTTCTTCGAGGAAATCTTCCGGAATAAAGGTTTCGGACGGTGCCGATTCTTTGATCAGCCATTCACCGCCTTTCAGTACTGTTTTCATTGCCGCTTCGGTGCTCATAGTATAATGTTTAAAGTTTATAGTTTGTTGTTTATTGTTGTTTGCCCCGCTACGCTGATATCAGGACACAAACCCGGCGGGCAACCCATTGCTCATTCACCATTCACTTTTCACTACTTCAGGTTATCATACACGATCTGCAACACTTCCTTACAGATATCCACCTTCTCCACCGGCACGGTATCCAGTGCCTCGTTCAGCGTTTGTTCAGCCAGTTGCATGGCATCTTCCTGCAGTTTCTGTGCCTGTTTGGTCAGGTAGATCAGGTTAATGCGCCGGTCATGTTCCGAAGGCACCCGCTTCACAAGATTCAGCCGCTCCAGGTTGTCCACCAGCCGGGTAATGCTGGGTTTGTCGCGAAACGTGGCATTGCACAATTCCTGCTGGCTGATGCCATCCTGTTTCCATAAATGATACAACACGCTCCATTGCTCAATGGTTAGGTTGAGCCCCGCCGCATTGAATTTCTTCTGCAGTCTTCTGGCAATGGCCGTGGAAGCCTTGCCCGTAATAAAACTGTAGAGCTCCCCCCGTTTAAAATGGTTGTTTGGCATATAGTTGTTTGTGCAACTAATCAAAATTAATCTTATTTTTGGATCGGCCAAGTTTATTACGGTAAAATTTTGTTTCATTTAGGTATGCAGGGATCCTTTTTTACATACAGGAACTCGCGGATCGGGTATTACCGGTTTGGGGAAGGGCCGGAGACCCTGCTCTGTTTTCATGGCTATGGGGAGGAAGCGGGGGTTTTTGGATTTCTGGCCAAATACATTGGCAGCCAGTATACTATTTATGCGATCGATCTCCCGTTTCATGGCAGGACCGAATGGAATGAAGGACTTCTTTTTGAAGAACAGGACCTGGAAGCAATTACGAGGGGGATAATGGGTTTACAGGAGTCCGCCACCTCGCCCTCATTCACGGTCATGGGATTCAGTCTCGGGGGTCGCGTGGCGTTAAGCCTCTTCCAGTCGCGCCCGGAATGGATCCGGAAAATGGTATTGCTCGCTCCCGACGGGTTGAAGGTGAGTTTCTGGTACTGGCTTTCCACTCAAACAGGGTTGGGAAATAAAGTTTTTGCTTTTACCATGCGAAAACCCGGTTGGTTCTTTGGATTATTGCGACTCCTGAACCAAACCGGGCTGGTTAACGCGAGCATCTATAAGTTCGTAAAATATTATATCGGGAACCGGGAAGTGCGCGACCTGTTATATGCGCGGTGGACCGCTTTACGTAAACTCAAACCGGATCGCCGCCGGATAAAATCGATAATCAGGGAACGGAACTGCCCGGTACACCTGCTTTACGGGCAGCACGACCGGATCATCCTTTCTTCCGTTGGAGAGAAATTCCAAAAAGGGATCGAAGAACAATGCCGGTTACGGGTCATCGCTTCGGGTCACCAGGTATTGCATGAAAAACATGCAGAGGTTATCCTTCAAAGTCTCCGGGTTACAATTTAAGGTAGATTTGCCGGTATGATACTGCTGGCCGCCTGCGGGATACTTTTTACAGGATATGGGTTGCTGGTATTGTATTATGCTTACGCCTGGATTAAAATACCCTTTTTCAGGTCCGGGATCCCTTCACCGCAGACCCGTTTCTCTGTCGTCATCGCCGCGCGGAATGAAGAACAGCAGATCGGGCAATTGCTTTACGCGTTAAGAAGTCAAAATTATCCTTCTTCCCTGTTCGAAGTGATCGTGGTGGATGATCATTCCGAAGACGAAACAGCCGCCATCGTTCGGCAGTTTCCGGAAGCAAGACTCATTTCACTTCAAACCGGGGCGGTCAATTCCTTTAAGAAAAAAGCGATCGAAACGGGAATCGCCGCCGCCACCGGCGAATGGATCGTTACCACCGATGCGGATTGCATCCCCTCGCCGGGGTGGTTACAGGCGATCGCTTCCTTCGCCAGCGGGAAGGGATCGGTTTTTATTGCCGCACCGGTATATATGAAGGATGACGGTTCCCCGCTTCAACTGTTCCAATCAATGGATTTTATGATCCTCCAGGCCATCACCGGGGCCGTGGTCCACAATAATCAACTGACCATGTGCAATGGCGCCAACCTGGCTTACTCTAAAAAGACGTTTGATGAAGTGAACGGTTTCAGCGGGATCGATGATATCGCTTCCGGGGATGACATGCTGCTGATGTATAAGATCTGGAAGCGCTACCCGGATAAAGTGCATTACCTGCGTTCGACCGATTCCATCGTGACCACGCAACCGCAAACCACCTGGAATTCTTTTTTCAACCAGCGCATTCGATGGGCCAGCAAGGCATCCAGGTACGAGGATAAACGGTTCATTCCCGTTCTCCTGCTGGTCTATCTGTTCAACTTATCTTTCTTATCCCTGCTGGTTGCCTCTATTGTTTGCGCTTGTTACTGGAAATGGTTCCTGGTCATGTGGGCCGCCAAGACCCTTTCGGAATGGCCGCTTTTTTACTCTTCCGCCCGTTTTTTTAATGCGACACGAACAGCGAAATGGTTCTTCTTCTTTCAGCCCCTGCATGTGTTGTATACGGTTATTTCGGGTTTGTTCGGGCAGTTCGGGAGATATGATTGGAAGGGAAGAAAGGTACTTTAAATCCAATATTTACCACATAGGCACATTGACACATAGGTTGAACACATAGATAATTTTTTCAAAACTCCTATGTGTTTTTCTATGTGTCTATGTGCCTATGTGGTAAAAAACCATGCCCCTATCAAACTTGAAAATAACCCCGGTTCTTCCAATACTGATATATTTGTATCAAGCGACTTCATCATCAATGGCCAGCGAATCATCCTACAGCCGGGCGGCGTGGAAAAGACTGAAAAAAAACAAGGGAGCCCTGTTGGGACTTGCGGTGATCGCCATTGCCGCACTGGTCGCCGTTTTTGCCTATTTCATCGCGCCCGATCCTTCGCCTTTTGCCAACCGGATCATCCTGGAGATCGGGGGAAACAAACCCGGGTATAAGCAGCAATTTCTGAAAGTAAGAAAGGAAAAAGAAGTGGTTGCCCCCTGCTGGATCGGCCAACTGGTTTCGGGTAAAGAGGACGCCTTCTATTTTATTCCCATAACCGCACAGGAGATCCGGGGAGACAGCATCGTTGTGCAGAAGTATATCGATGAAGGGATCAGCGAGCAAACGGCCTACCCGCTTTCACAAACAGCGGTAAAGCCGGTGGTCACTCATCGGTTCCTGCTGGGAACCGATAAATACGGGAGGGATATCTTCAGCCGGATCATTGTCGGCACCCGGGTGAGCCTGAGTGTGGGACTGATCACCGTGGTCATCTCTCTCAGCATCGGACTGGTGCTGGGTTCTCTTGCAGGTTATTACCGGGGGAAAACGGATTCACTGATCATGTGGTTCATCAACGTGATCTGGAGCATACCCACACTCCTCCTCGTTTTCGCGATCACCCTGGCCCTGGGGAAGGGTTTTTGGCAGGTATTTATAGCCGTTGGGCTGACCATGTGGGTGAATGTGGCCCGGCTGGTGCGGGGGCAGGTGCTGGCAGTCAGGGAGCTGGAGTATATTGAAGCTACAAAGGCATTGGGTTATTCGGGTTTGCGAACCATCGTAAGGCATATATGGCCCAATATCATGGGACCGGTGATGGTGATCGCCGCTTCCAATTTTGCCTCGGCGATCGTTATCGAGGCGGGGCTAAGTTTTCTCGGCGTGGGTGTGCAGCCGCCACAACCCAGCTGGGGACTGATGATCAAGGAAAACTACAATTTCATCATTACGCAAAACCCCATGCTGGCGCTGGCCCCGGGTTTCGCGATCATGCTGCTGGTACTCGCATTCAATCTCCTGGGAAACGGATTAAGAGACGCGCTGAATGTCAGGGGCCGGATCTGATCCTTCATTTTTGGTTTGCCTGTCGATCGTGACAAGGGTGGCCAGGCAAAGAAAAAAAAGGCTGCCGATCTTATCGGTCTCCACCAGGTCGCTCAGGAAGTTCAACAGCATCAGCATGGTCAATATCACACCGGTGACCATCGCGGCGGTTTTAAAAACGCGATCCTTTACCCGGTGGTAGAGACGCTGCGCGTAATACAGCATCGCCCCCAGCAGTACAAGCAGGATCAGCAGCCCGGGTATTCCCTGTTCAACAGCGGTCAGCAGATAATAATTATGAACGGTGGAACGATCCGGGTTGTCACTGACCCATGTCTTGTATGCGGGAACGGTGTACCCCTTGTAGTTTTCGTAAAAAGTATTGGGCCCGTAACCGGTCAGCCAGTTGTCCTTTATCATTCGTACACCGGCTATCCATCGGTAGAAGCGCTCAGCGGTGGACACATCTTTCAGCTTATATGTGGCCACCAGGTGCTCGCTGAAATTTTCATGAAATATGGTGGTTTTGAAATCATGCGCGTAACGCAGGTAACGGTCGTCCGTCCGAAGCCAGGAAAATGCAATGATCACCATCATGATGACAGCTATGTAAAACGGGATCAGCCATTTCCTTTTTATCAGCCACCATGAGAATACGCCCGCCAGCAGCGCCAGCCAGGCGCCGCGTGCGTAGGAAAAATAAAGCGCCGCGAGGAGGATGCCCATAAGAAGGATGATCTGGGGTCTCTTCTTTCCCGGTTCCGCATGAACGGCACAGGCGGCAAAAACAGGCAGAAGACAGACCAGCATCGCGGAATAATTCACATGGTTCCGGAAAAAAGGGTGAACCGCATCATTAACGGTGGCGAACTGGAAACCGGTCTGAAAATGCCGGCAGAGAATGATCACTGTTACAACGGCCATGGCAAAGACCAGCGTGTTAACAGCTGCCAGGAAATTCTTTTTGTCTGCAAAAAATATCAGCGGTGCCAGTACAAATGCGCCGGCATACCAGCCCTTGGCCAGTAAATATTTCAGGGAGACGGCCGGGTTTACCGAGAACAAAGCGGTCAGCATGATCCATGCGAATGAAACGATCAGCAACAGGACAAGCGGATGCTTCAAAGCCGGGAGCGGTAAAAGTTTGGGTTTATGAATCCATGCCGCCAGGAAGAAAAAAGAAACCAGGAGCATCAGTCCCTCATCCGGCACATCCGTCCCGAGTTGCGGGCCAAACCGGAATTCGAAAGAAAATGGGAGTGAAAACAAAAGCAATAGAAAAACCTTTTCCCGCCATTGCCAGCCGGCGCTGAATAATAAAACCAGGAAAGGAACTGATACCAGGTACAGGGCACCGGAATATACGGCCGCGGCCGCCATAACGATGAATAAAGCGGAAAACCAGCTGTACGCCCGAATGTTCCCTGATGTATCAACGGTCAATGACGGTTTGTTTATTTCTGTCAAGCGCCAATGCCACCAGCAATCCAAATAGAAAACCCAGCAAGGCGGTGGCGGCAATTATACGCAACCTGCGCGGACGATCGGGCTGCAGAGCGGGTTTCGCCTCTTCGATCACGATCAGGGCGGGGGGCCGGGTATCGAGCATCAGCCGGTACTCTCCGATCAGTTTTTCATACTCAGCCAGCTGCTGGTTTACGACCGTATTCCCGGCGCTGTCGGTTTCTTTTTGCAGCAGTTCCCTTCTTTTTATCAGCCCCAGCAGGATCACTTCATTGCTGTTATTCTGCAGGCGGGTGTGAATGGCCTGCAACTGATCCAGGATCGCGTTGGCCAGCTGCGGCGCCAGGTTCCGGTCGGTGTCCCACACTTTGACTTTCAGCTCCCCGTACTCGCTTTTCATCACCCGCGAATTTTTTTTCAATAGGGAGGCGGAACGGATCCTTCCTTTCCCTTCATTATCTTTTATCTTATAGTGATCGGCCAGGCTAAAAAGATCGGTGACCGCCAGGTAAACCGTATCGAGCCGGGCGGTTCCGGTTACCAGGTCAAGATCATCCGGGCTACCCAGCGAGGAATAAAGAGCCTGTATATTTTCGCTGAAAATTTTTGATTTGTCGGTCAGGTAGGTGCTGGCATGCACCGCGGTGGCCACGGAGAGGTATTGCCTGTCGCGCAAAAAAACAAGCACTCCCACCGCCACTGTTGCCAGTGTGGTGCTCAGCAGGATCTGTTTCCACCAGTGTTTTATAAGTTTGGTTAAATCCGGCATTTTAAGAATTGATTTATGCTCCCTTGCCAGGGAATAATGATGTCCATTTTTTAACGCTTACGAGGCGGGTGGCCATAGCTACCACACCCACGGTTAGCAGGGTAAGCAGGATCTGCACGATCGGGTTCATTTCCGTTTGACGAAATCCGTATGCCGCGCCGGTCACCACCCCTCCTATAAAAATATACAATCGCCATGAGCCTGCGTGAGGGGAAAGGCCGCATTTTTTCCGGGCGAGTAAAAAAGCGGATAAACCGAATACCGACTGGCTGATGATCGCGGCGGCGCAACTGCCCAGGGCGCCGAGCAGCGGGATCAGCGCGATATTCAGCGCCGCATTGAGCAACATTGCCCATAAAGCGATCCGGCCAAAAGCAACGATATGACCGGTGGCGGTTAGCACGGTTCCGTAAACCTGTACCAGCGAATAGCCCGGCAGGGCGACCAGGCACCATTGCAGTACTTCCGCCGAGGCGCGGCCGGGGTTGTTGTATAAGATTTCATTGAACCACCCGGACCAAAAGAAAAAAAGGATGACAACGGTCAGTGAAAAGAGCATCAGCCCGTGCCTGACATCCAGAACGGTTTCGTTATATTCATTGTTGCCGGAAGCACGACGGGCGATATAGGGCAGGAGAAAACCTGCGGCCAGGTAACCTACCATATTCGCCGCATCGAGCAGCCGGTAGGCGGCTGCATACACACCGGCTTCATAATTGTTTTTCATCAGGGCGAGCAGGAACCCGTCGAGCCGGTAATGGATCGTCATCAGCAGTATGATAAGCGCATAGGGCAGGGCCGCTTTCCATGTTGTTCGCAGCGATTCGGGGATTTCGCCACCGGCGAACCGGAATCCATTTTTATAAAGCAGTCCGTATGTTGCGCCTATAGCCAGCGCGGTGGAAGCCGCCTGGGCGATGAGGAATTTTTCCAGGGAGATACCGCCGGCAACGGATGGCAGGTAGAGGAAGCCGCCGCAAACAATGATCATTAGTGTTTTATCGAGTACGGAAAGCCAGGCATCGGTACGAAACCATTGCTGTGCGGTAATAATGCCCCGGAGAAAAATAAAAAAGGAAGTGAGTGCCTGGATCGCGATGGCCCATCCCAGTATATCCATGCGCTGTGTTCCGGACAAAAGAGCCAGCATCAGCATAATGGCAATATAGATCCCCGTGAACAATAGTTTTAAATAGAGAAACCGGGATGCGGGTACCGCCACACTGTTTTTCCCCGCCGCCATTTGCCGGTTCATATACGAACTGATGCCCCAGTCGAGCAGGAATCCGCCCATGAGCGTGAGGTTGAACAGGGAAAAGTAAGTGCCGTACAGTGTATTACCGACTGCATTCTGCACCTGCCGGTCGATGGCGAAGATCCAGACCGGTTTGATGATCACATTCAGGATGATCAATAGTCCCAGGGAAGAATAAAAGCGGTTGGAGTGGCGCATGCGCGGTCGGTTGTAGATCTGAGCTTACATCACTTTTACGTTCCGGCTAAAACTTTCCTCCAGCGAGATAAAGGTTTCCGTACGTTCGATCCCCTTTATTTTTTGGAGCTGGTCGTGCAGAACATACCGGAGCTGGGTGATATCCTTGCAAACGATTTCGGCGAACATACTGTAATTGCCCGTGGTGTAGTTGAGCCGCACGATCTCGGGGATCTTTTGCAGCTCCCGGGCGACAGTATCATAAAGCGAGCTTTCCTTCAGGTAAATGCCGATAAAGGCGATCACGTCGTAGCCCAGCAGTTTCAGGTCTGTTTTCAGTCTCGTACCTTTAACCACGCCGGCCTCCTGCAGTTTTTTGATACGCACATGGATGGTGCCGCCGGAGACAAAGAGTTTTTTACCCAGGTCGGCATAGGAGATCCCGGCATTCTCCATCATGTGATGGATGATCTGGAGATCGAGTTTGTCAAGATTCAATTTAGGGGGGCTTTTTTGCATATTGATTAGATATTATTTTGATTATATGGCAAATGTTTAGATAATATCTATAATTGCAAAATATTTATTGAAATATTTTGATTGAATATGTCTTTTATTGTAGATTTGTTCAATCAAGTTCTTATTTACACTGTGGGGTGATGAAACTAGTTTAGCCCGCCTTCGCTTAGGCTTCGGCGGGTAAACCCGGCAGACATGCCCTCTTGTCTCGGGGGTGAGGATAGCCCGCCTAAGCTTTGGCTCCGGCGGGCGAACAGGATAAACGTTGTATAACGCCGATCCGCCGACGGGCGGACCGACTGGGGTTGACCACCAG
>CAYRHU010000059.1:20326-24138 GCA_964424155.1 uncultured Chitinophaga sp. | reverse complement strand
ATTTGAGATTTGGAGCTTTACAACCGTAGTCCAAGCGACAAAGACAGCACCCGGTGTTTGTTCCGGTCGTCCGCGCTGCTGTTGCTCCCGCTCTGCAGTTTGGCCAGGCCATGCCCGTAGTTAAGCGATAAAGTGGATTTACTGAACTCGATACCGGCCGTGAGGTTGATGCCGTAATCAAACCGCTTCATGATCCCGTAACCGGCGCCTTCCTCGTAATTGAGGGTGGAAGGGTCATCGTCGGACCATTCAATCTTGTTTTCACTGCTGAAAGCGGTGCCGAGAAATTTCCCGTTCACCTTATTCTTTCCCGCGATGCCCGCGGCCAGGTAAGGACCCGCCCCTCCGAAGAACCGGATATCCTTCCCGGGAGTTTTAAAAACCAGGTTCACGGGCACTTCAATATACAATGGGGTGCTGGTGGCCCTGAACCAGGTAGATCCGTTCGGATCGCCGGATTCGGTCTTGGAACCTTTGCCGGTTAACAATATGCCCGGCTGTAAATAAAGAATATCGGTCAGTCGCACATCGCCCGAAAATCCGGCATGAAAACTTACAATCGCCCTGTTCTCATCAATATCACCGTCATTGGTGATACTTACATTGGCCAGATTCACACCGGCCTTAAATACCTGCGCATGCGAAACGGCGGAAATGAAAATCAATAAAAAAGGGGAAAAAATGGTTTTTGTTCTCATAATAACGGGGTTTGACCCGCTATTTGCAAAATGCCTGCCAAAAAAAGGGACAAGGCACAAGGTACAAGGTACAAGGTACAAGGTACAATGCACAAGATTATCCTTCGTAGCAAATTTGAAGGAGGGCACATGATCCGTTAATATCCAAAAGAAAAATCAAAAACTCAAATACAGATCATTGCATCACGGGTATTAACAAGTGCGATTAAGGCAAAATCAGGTATGAATGATCCCGATAAATCCTCAAAACCCTACGAAGACTTTTTTATTTTGAATTTTTAATTTTTTTGGATCTTGGAGCTTGTTTGCCTGCCGGTAGGCAGGGATACTGGAGCTTATATCCTGGATCTTTATTCAGCTATTCCCATAAAGCTTAATCACCGGTTCCCGGATCGCCGCGCCGGCGGGACTGCAATAAAAATAAATGGCGCCGGCGATATCATCGGGTGAAACCCATTTTGAGAAATCGGCATCGGGCATGGCGCGGCGGTTCTGCGGGGTATCGATGGTGGAGGGAACGATGACGGAGCAGACGACACCGGTTCCTTTTGCTTCTTCATTCATCAGTTCGGCGAGCCGGAATACCAGGGATTTCGAAAGACCATAGGCCGTCATGCCCCGGCTGTTCTTCATGCTCAGACCGGGCCGGGCGCCGATGAGGAAGAGGCGGCCGCTGCCCTGCTTCATCATCTGCATAAACACCGGGCGAGCCACATGGTAGGCCGTTTCAAAATTCAGTTTGTATTGCCGTAATATATCCGCCGCCCCGGTTTCCGCAATACTTCCCATCGCAAATCCTCCCACGGTGAGGATGGCGGCGTCAATGCTTTTTCTTTCCTCCGTCAGCGATCGCACCAGTTCTGCCGCTTCCTGCTCATCCGCCAGGTTGACGACCCTTGTTTCAAAGGCCGGATGGTCAATATCCAGCTTCACCGGATCACCGGGGATCACGGTGCCGGTTACATGATACCCTTCGGCCAGGAATTTTTTTACTACGGCCTGTCCCAGGTTACCCCAAGCGCCGGTGATTAGAGCGGTTTGCATGCGGTTTTTGTTGAGGGAAAGTTACGGAATAAGGGGGATGCCGGGACTCGAAGTGAATATTAAACCTTAGTGATCTGTCCATTGTCCATTGTCCATTGTCCATTGTCCATGGTCCATGGTCCGTGGTCTGTGGACCGTCGACCGTGGACTGATTACTGTCAACTGCCAACCCTGGACTGCCCGATCTTTCGTAACTTGTAGTTCTCGAAACAATAACTTGAGCCAACCCGCTCAGATATTTTTCAGGCATTGCCTGGCGGCCATAAGCCTTGTCCTCAGCCTTCCGGCGGGGGCGCAAATTTGCCTTCTCCCCAGTCAGTCTCCCATTACCGCTTTATTGGTATGCGGTTCGGAAGCCTATAACATGCAAACACCGGGTTTTTGCGGGCAAACCAATGTACCGGTTCCCTGTCCCGCCGGATTTCCATACCAGGATATCAATCCCCAGTTTTTCCGGATGAACTGTTTTGCTTCCGGTACCCTGGGATTTACCATCGTACCCGATAACCCCGCCGCCAATTTCGACTGGCAGATCTTTGATGTCACTTCCGCCAATCCTATTGACATTTATACCAACCCCTCGATGTTCATAGCCTGCAACTGGTCGAGCGAACCCGGCGAAACCGGCGCGACGATCGACGGTACGGACCTGGTTGTTTGCGGGGGACCGGGCGGTTCGCGTTACAGCAAAATGCCGGATATCATTACCGGGAAAACTTATATCCTGATGGTGACCAGCCCCAACTCTTCGTTGCACGGTTACCAGTTAACTTTCTCCGGCGGTACCGCCAGCATCACCGATGCGGTGGAGCCGCACCTTTTCAGCGCCAATGCCAATTGCGCCAGTACGCGCGTTAACGTAAGGCTGAATAAAAAAATACTCTGCGAATCCATTGCCGCCGACGGCAGCGATTTCACGATCAGTAACGGCGCCACCATAGTATCGGCCACCCCCTGGGATTGCGCCAATGTGCTGGGCACCGATTCGCTTTACCTCACGCTGAGCCAGCCGTTGCCCTTTGGCAATTATACCCTGACCATCCGGAACGGGGTCGATGGCAATACGCTCATGGATGTATGCCAGCGTGCCGTACCCGTGGGTGAATCGGTACCGCTGATCTCCAGCGCGCCGCAGCCGATACCGATGGACAGCCTGACCAAACCCGGATGCGCACCCGCCTATGTGGAACTGGTGTTCCGGAAACCCATCGATTGCGGCAGCATCGCCCTCGACGGAAGCGATTTCAGGATCACGGGTCCCCAGCCGGTGATCTTTGGAGTGGATATCCCCGCCTGCGGCACGAACCAGGGAACCAGGAGGATCCGGCTGAACTTTTTCCCGCCGCTGACCACGATGGGTGATTACCAGCTCGAACTGGTCACCGGATCGGATGGCAACACGCTGATCGATGAATGCGGGCTGGCGGTGCTGAACGGGCCACCCCTGACTTTCCGCGTGGAGGATCCCATCCTCGCCGGGTTCAGTATCAACGCACCCCCCTCCTGCGCGGAAACAACGGTATCCTTTTCGCATGATGGTAACGGTAATGCCGCGAACTGGCAATGGAACTTTGGCGATGGCGGAACTTCTAATCTTCAAAATCCTGTTCATGTGTACACGGCTCCCGGTCAGTATATGGTGAGACTCACCGTTTCGAATGCGCGTTGCACCGACAGCAGTACGCAGGCGATTACGATCGCGGGGTTCATGAATGCTTCGTTCGACGCGCCTGACGTGGTTTGCCCGGGCGACACACTGCGATTCATCAATACCAGCACAGGGAATTTCGATACCTGGGAATGGGATTTCGGAAATACGCAGACCAGTACGCTGCGCGACCCCGGTATCATCCGGTTTGCCGGGTTTCCCCGCGAAGTTTTTTATACCGTGAGGCTGATCGCTTCCTCTTTCAATCCCGATTGCCGGGATACGGTGAAGCGGATGATCCGCGTACCTTCCAGTTGCCTGATCGGGGTGCCTTCGGCCTTCAGTCCGAATGGCGACGGGCTGAACGACTTCCTCTACCCGCTCAATGCCTATAAGGCGGAGGATCTGCTTTTCCGGGTTTA
>CAYRHU010000059.1:15668-20226 GCA_964424155.1 uncultured Chitinophaga sp. | reverse complement strand
GAAAATGCCGGAACAATTAAACAATGTAGTTCCACCCGTGAATATCTTCTTCCAGCCCCGTACGGATCCGCCATAATTTTTCTTTGAGCCGGTACGGAATGTCCTCTTTTTTATACTCCGGCAGGTAATAGGGAATATCATGGATCTGGATGGTATCGATGGGCGCCACCACGGCGGCCGTGCCGGCGCCGAATGCGCCGGTGATGGTTTTGTCGCGAAAGGCGTTTTCCAGTTCCGGGAGGGAAACCGGGCGTTCTTCCACCGGGTAACCCATTTCCGCCGCCAGTGTAAGCAGGGAATCCCGGGTTACGCCGTCGAGAATGGAATCGGACAGGGACGGTGTGACCAGGGTATCATTGATCACGAAGAGCACATTCATCATACCCGATTCTTCAATATACCGGTGTTCGCAGCTGTCGGTCCACAGCACCTGGTCGAATCCTTCCTGCCGCGCGAGCTGAGTGGGATAAAAAGATGCCCCGTAGTTCCCCCCGCATTTGGCGGTACCGGTGCCTCCCCGGGCGGCCCGGCTGTACTGTGTTTCCACTTTCACCCGGATGGGTTTTGCATACAGATCGGGTACGGGACCGGTGAATACGACAAAGCGGTACTGGTCGGATATCTTAACCCCGAAGCGGGCCTCGCTCGCGTACACGAAGGGCCGGATATATAAGGCGGCGCCATGGGAGCCGGGCACCCAGTCGCGATCGGTCGACACCAGCTGTTTCAGGCCTTCGATAAACATTTCCTTCGGAGGCACGGCCATGCACATCCGTTCGAGCGAACGGGCAAACCGTTCGTAGTGCCGTTCCATGCGGAAGATATTCACGCGCCCGTCCGCCATCCGGAAAGCCTTCATCCCTTCGAAGACGGTTTGCCCGTAATGCAGGGCCAGGCCGGCGGGACTGATGGAAAGATTGGCAAAGGGCACTATCATCGCTTGTCCCCAACCGTTAGTAAGCGGGTCGTTGCGGTCATAATCGCAGACCAGCATGTGGTCGGAAACGGTTTTGCCGAATTCAAGATGATGCATGTCCGTTTCCGCGAGACGGGAATGACGGGTGTGCTGAACGGGGATGCGGGTCAGTAGTTCCATAACCTGGGTTTATTGGGTTAATAGATGTTGTGCCGATTCGTATGCCAGCGCGCGCCGGAGGGCATCGCCGGTATTGATCACCATTTTCACATTGGCTCTTTTGTAAACGCCTTCTTCCACGGGTACATGCAGAAAACCGAGTTTCTCATAGAGCCTGATGGCGCCTACGTTACGGGTGTTTGAATACAGGATCACCCTTTTGGCGCCGAGATCCGCGGCTTTCCGGAAACTCGCATAGCTGAGCGCTTCGGCGATGCCCTTCCTGCGAAAGACCGGGTCGACCGCCATTTTAGTGAATTCAAATACGTCTTCCTCCGCCTTACGGAGTCCCACCGTGCCGGCAATCCGGCCCTCGTATTCCGCCATCAGGATGGCCCCGCCCGGTTCGAGAATCGCTTTTTCGGGATTAGTCAGCACCCACTCGTCCACCGCCTCCATTTCAAACATCTCCGCGATCCACTGCCTGTTGAAGCGGTCGAAATAAGGCTGGTGCTCCGGGCGGTAATCGATGATTCGTATCGGGTTCATCGTACGGTTTTTTTGGATTCACGGTTTACGAGCCATACGCCGGCCAGCGTGATCCCGATGCCGGCGGCCATGATCCCGTTTAATTTCTCCGATAATAACAGCCAGCCCAGGCCAACCGCCACCAGGGGATTGATATACGCATACACCGAAACCAGGGTGGCCGGCAGTTTACGCAGGGCGAACACGTATGCCGAATAGGCGATCAGCGAACCGAACACGATCAGGTAAAGCAGCGCGATCCAGGTGTTTTGCCCGGCGGAAGCCAGGTTGACATATTTCCCCGTTACCCCGCACACCAGCAGCATGATGATACCGGCGATCAGCATTTGCAGACCGACACTGAAAAGAATGCTGGTTGTTGATTTCTGCCTCGCCGTGTAAACGGTGCCGAATGACCAGGAGAGTACTGACACGAGCGCGAGTCCCACCCCGAAAAGAAAATTCTTGTTCTGCAGTTCTCCCGCATAATCGGAAAAGATCAGCAGGATGCCGGCAAACCCGATGACGAGTCCGGCGAACATCCGCTTGCTCACTTTATTGCAGCCCGTGAGCCAGATGCTGAACAGCGCGATAAAGAGCGGCACCAGGGCCACGATGATGGCGGCCAGTCCGCCGCTGATATATTCCATGGCCCAGGTGAGCAGTCCGTTGGCGATGCTCAGCAGGAAGAATCCCTGCACCGAAATACTTTTCAGTTCCTTCAGGTCCGGCAACCGGTATCCCCTGAAAAGGAAAAACCCGACCAGGATGGCTCCTGAAATGAATTGCCGCACTCCGGCCATGAATAACCCGGGCACTTCCTGAGCCCCCACCCGCGCAGCTACATAAGTGGTGCCCCAGAAAAAACTCACAAGCCCCAGGGCGATATAGGCCTTTTTCAACTCCTTTTTCATACGATGGTTTTTGTTTCTGCCGAAAGACAGTACAAATTTCCGGATGAACGGTTTGGTAAAACAGATTCAGTTTTTGTATTTTTGACTATATCAGATATGAGGAGTGAGGAAGGATGGGAAGTGCCGGCTGATGAAATATGGCCGATCGTCCATGGACAATTCCGCTGGCATCATGTTTCCGCCGCTTATCAGCGGTTCTGAAAAATCCCTGTTGAAATTGTATTGAAACATTCTTTTAACACTACCAGATACTTGTCATGAAGTCGAACAATCCACCCCGCACATCCACCTCCCTGCAAGAAGCAGGAATCTTTGTGCTTTCGGAAAACCACAAACCATAAACTACAAACCATAAACAACAATCAACATGCGCAAGCAACCGCTTTCCGAACATCTCTACCTCCAGGTGGCCGACGGTCTTGAAAAAATGATCAGTGACGATGTATTGAGGATCGGCGACAAACTGCCATCGGTGCGGATGCTGAGCGATGAGTACGGTATCAGTATGGGAACAGCCTTCCAGGCTTATTACCATCTCGAAGGCAAGGGACTGATTGAATCGAGGCCCAAGTCGGGGTATTATGTGCGTTTCAGCCAGAGGCGTTTCCGTGAACTTCCCAGCCCGATCCGGCCCGACACGTTATCGCACGAAGTGAGCGTGAAGGAGATGATCGCGAATATTTACGGTGATATCGCCCTCCACAATGAAAAGGTGGTCAACTTCGCGCTGGCGGTTCCCCACCCTTCGTTGCTGCCGCTGGCCAAGATCAACAAATCGGTGGTGCAGGCCCTGCGCCGGGAAAAGGATCATTGCATCAGTTACGAGAATACACAGGGTCATGGGGAACTGCGCAAGCAGATCGCCCGGCTCGCCTTTAACTGGGGCGGGAAGGTGAAACCCGAAGAAGTGGTGGTTACTTCGGGTTGCCTGGAGGCGGTGACCATGTGCCTTCGCGCGGTTACAAAACCCGGCGACACGGTAGCGATCGAGTCGCCCAATTATTTCGGTATCTACCAGACCATCGAGAGTCTCGGGCTCAAAGTGGTGGAGATCTCTTCCTGTCCCGTTTCAGGCATCGACCTGGCCTGCCTGCGGAAAGCGCTGAAACGCGCGCCGGTAAAAGCCCTGCTGGTGACTCCCAATTTCAATAATCCTTCCGGGCATTGCATGCCCGATGAAAACAAGAAGGAACTGGTGGATCTGATCACCCGTCACCATATTCCATTGATCGAGGATGATATCTACGGTGAACTTTATTTCGGAAGGAACCGCCCGCGCCCCTGCAAATTTTATGATACAAAGGGATGGGTGATGCATTGTTCCTCCCTCTCCAAGTCGCTGGCCCCGGGTTACCGGATCGGCTGGGTGCTGCCGGGAAAATTCATCGAGGAAGTAAAGCTGATCAAGCGGATGAACAATATCAGCTGTCCCACGATCACCCAGGCGGCCATGGCGTATTACCTGCAGAACGGGCGGTTTGAATATCATTTGAAGAACCTCCGCAAGGCCCTGTATACACAGAGCCTGCGGTATATGCAGGCCATCATCGAACACTTGCCGGAAGACACCAAGGTCTCCCGCCCGCAGGGCGGAATGGTGCTCTGGGTGCAGCTCAATAAAAAGATCAACGCGTTCAAACTCCGCACCGAAGCGATGAAGCATCATATCTCGGTGGTACCCGGCCGTATATTCTCCGCGGGCTGCAACTACAGTCATTTCATCCGCATCAGCTTTGGCCAGCCCTGGAACGAAGACATGGACTGGGGGATGATGATGCTGGGGAAAATCATACGGAGGATGTTGTGAGGGGGTGTTGAGTGCTCTTTGTATTGAGTACTGAATAATTAGTATTGAGACTTCCGGTAAAGCTGCAACCTACAGGGATTGAGCTTTGAGTCATGAGCTTTGAGCCATGAGCTTTGAGCCATGAGCTTTGGGCTTCCAGTTTTGAACTGCGAGCTGCAGGCTCTAAGCACCAGGTAATGTAACCTAAACCATCTTGATCTGACTGTCGACTGTCGACTGTGGACTGTCGACTGT
>CAYRHU010000059.1:0-15568 GCA_964424155.1 uncultured Chitinophaga sp. | reverse complement strand
GCTTTCCTCTTCCGATGAAAATAAAAATAGAGCGGCACCCCGATTGCCGTAATTATAATTCCCAGTAATGAATTGACAACGGGTTGCCGGTCGTTGAGGTAATTGGTGATATCATTGTACACGGTTATGACGAGGAAGAGCGTCGAGAACGCGATAAACAGGATCGTCACATAGGGATGCATCCAAATTTTATACGGTCGCTCCGCGTCAGGCATTTTTTTGCGCAGCATGAAAATACCTATAGCGCCCATGCCATATACCAGCCAACTCATAAATACCATCATATCCGCCAGCATATCAAAGGAACCGGAGAGGATCAGTACGGAAATCCAGATGCCGTGCAGCCAGAGTGCATTGCCCGGTGTGCGGTGGCGCGGGTGTTCATATCCTGTCCAGGCCGGAAAAGAGCCTTCCTTTCCCATGGCATAGGTAACACGGGCCGTGGCCATAATATTACCATTGATGGCCCCCAGGGTACAGATCACGATCATCGCCGCCACGATGGCTTCCCCGGTAGTGCCCAGGGCAACGGCAATGGCATCGGAAGCCACTAAGGAGGAGGCAGCCACTTTCTCTACGGGTAATACATAAAGGTAGGCCTGGTTGACCAGCACATACACGATAATGCAGGCAATTACCCCGGAGAACAGGCTTTTGGGAATATTTCGCTGTGGTTCTTTGATCTCCCCGGCTACAAAGCTGATATTGATCCATCCGTCATATGCAAAAAAAGCCCCGGTAAGCGCGGCGATGATTCCGCTGAGCAACGCCCCACCCTGTTTGGGATCTTCGGCATGGAAAAAATGCTGCACCGAACCATTTCCAAAGAAAAAGATACCGATGACAAGGGCGGCGATCACACCGATCTTGAGAACGGTGGAGATAACCTGGAAAGCACCGCCGGCTCTTACACTGCGTACATTCAGCCAGGCGAAAGCACCCACCAGCACTATCGCCAGTGATTTGATACCTAAATTTTGAAGAGGATACAGATTCCCGATAAATGGCAGGTGGATGACGAATGACTGTTCAGTGGCCGCATCAAACCTTGGCAACTGCAGAAAAAAATCCGCATAAGACGCACATACAAAGGCGATGGCCGCCACAGCAGATGTATTTATCACCGAGAAAGCCGACCAGCCATAGAGGTAGGCTATAAAATCGCCGAACATTTTTCTGAAATACACATAAATACCGCCTGTCTCGGGTATCATGGCGCCCAGTTCGGCGTAGATCAAAGCGCCAAGCAGGGTAAATAATCCCGCGATGATCCAGACCAGGGTGAGCCAAACTGGTGAACCTGTCTGCCCGGCCATACTGGCTGGTTTCATAAACACACCGGAACCTATAATACTCCCGATGATGATGGATACGGCGGACCCGTAACCGATTCGTTTGGCTAGAGAGTTGGTGGCAGTCATTTGATTAAAGGAAGATAAGCAGATTCAGGGAACCCTATTTATAAATCAGGAAGAAGGTTTGTATGTGGAGCGAAGAATGATCCGGGCACGTGCAGTCAAAAAAAATCCCGGCTCTGTGGCCGGGATAAAGTTCTTTAATTCCTGGTTTCAACCCGAATCCCGCAATCGGTCAGGGACAAGTCCCGCCCTGAGTACAGGATACCCTCCGGCCGGATACAATTTTTTCCCGGAAGGATTAACAGGTACGGTAGGAATGGATTTACAGGAATGATGGTAAGAGCCGTTGCTTGTGGCGCTAAGGTAAGAAGCAGCTATTTCAAAGTCAAGCTGGTCCGGAAAAAAATAATGGGGGCCGGGTACCCGTCAGTAATTCTACTAATAGTTATCTCAAAAGCCGGGTACAATAAATTTAGCCGGGAAAACGGGAAGTCGGGAAGGAGTGATTTAATCGGTAAATTACTAACCGTCTTACCGGCCAGAACCTACTGATAATATAGCTTCCGGCAAAGAGGCAACCCCGGGCAAATGATCCCCGTTCAATAGTAATTAATGTTTTACCTTTAATATTCAACCCCGGTCATAGTGCGAAACCCTGTGCGGCCCGATACCACCACCCTTCCCGGCTTTATCCGCCAATGCCTGTTTCTTGGCATTTTCGGTATATTTTTCCTGCCACGGGTTTACGCGCAGCAATGTCCTCCCAATATCGATTTTGAGAACGGGAGTTTCAACGGCTGGACCTGTTATACCGGATCCGTGGTAGGATCCAATAACGTGAATTCGATCTTTCTGTTTCCTTCCGGACCACAGCCGAACCAGCACCAGATTTTCTCGGCGGCCGCCAATGGCGGGGAACGGGACCAGTTTGGCAACTTTCCCGTGGTTTGCCCCAACGGAAGCGGGTATTCCATGAAACTGGGCAACACCACCGGCGGAGCGGAGGCCGAAGGGGTCTCGTATTCGTTTACCATCCCTCCGGGTAGGAACACCTACGCGCTGATCTATCATTATGCAGTGGTATTCCAGGATCCGGGTCACCTGCATTTCCAGCAACCGCGACTGGTGCTGGAAGTCTGGAACATGACGGACGAGGAACTGATCAGTTGTTCTTCCTTCAACTTTTTTGCCAACGGTTCACCGCTTCCGGGATTTTTCTCTCCCGGCCAGGTCGACTCTACCGATGTTTGGTGCAAGGACTGGTCGGCCGTTTCCATCAACCTGAACGATATGGCGGGCAAGGATATTATGTTGTTTTTTAAAACGGCCGATTGCACTTTCCGCCGACACTTTGGTTATGCCTATATCGATGTGAACACCGAGTGCAGCAGCGAATTCACCGGGGCCACCTATTGCCCGGATGATACGGCCGTGATCGTTACCGCGCCTTACGGATACCAGGGTTATCGCTGGTTTGATGAGAACTTCACCCAGCAATTGGGTGATCAGCAGATCGTCCGGCTGGAGCCCCCGCCTCCGCCCGGTACGCGGATCGCGGTGGAACTGATCCCGTACAACGGTTACGGTTGCCAGGATACGCTTTATGCCAACCTCGTGGATACCCTCACACTCTCGGCCAACGCTGGCGCGGATGTCACCTCCTGCAATCTCAATCCTGTGCTCATCGGCGAAAACAGCAAACAGGGAAGAACGTACAGCTGGAGCCCGGCGGCCGGGTTATCCAATCCGCTGATCTCGAATCCAAGAGCCAGCCCAACGGTTACCACCGAATACGTGGTGACCGTACGAAGTCCCGGAGGTGGCTGTGTGAACCGGGACACGGTGCTGGTGAATGCTTCGGTGATCGACAGTTCGATGCAACTGATCGGTAAAACGAATTACTGCATCACGTCGGGGGAGACCACTTTCCTGGAAGTGCAGCCGGTCGACAGTGTGCAATGGTACCTCAACAATTCCGCGATCTTCGGCGCCAACCAGCGCCGGTACCAGGTGGGGCAATCGGGCATATATTATGCAAGGATGTTCACCAACGTGGGTTGTTCACTCAGCACGCGTACGGAACAGATCACAATTGAAGTGCCGCGTCCGGGTATTCGATATCCCATACAATACGCCGTACTGAATTTCCCGGTGGAACTCAGGGCCCGTGATTTCGGTGTTGCCTACCAGTGGAAACCCCCGGTCGGCCTGGATGATCCGGGTATCATCAATCCCGTTTTTACTCCCACTGTGCTGAACGACCAGTTCTTCACCGTTGATATCGGCACGGCCGCGGGATGCGTTACAGTTGACACGCAACACGTACAGGTTATAAAAGAAGTAAAGGTCTACGTCCCCACCGCTTTCTCACCCAATAACGACGGACGCAATGACCTGCTCAGACCGATCATGCTTGGCGTTAAGGATCTGAAGTACTTCCGCGTATTCAACCGCTGGGGACAAATGGTCTTTAACCAGCAGGGCGCCGGCCGCGGCTGGGATGGTACGGTTGGCGGCCAGGTGCAGGGCACCGAGGTATATGTGTGGATGCTCGAAGCAACCGGACTGGATAACCGGAAGTACTTTCAGAAAGGTACGGTGCTGCTGGTGAGATAATGCTGGCGTCTTGTTGTAGCTTCAGCGTAGGCAGGGAAAGGGAAGAAATGCTCAATGAGCAATTTTCAATGCTCAATTTTCAACTTTATCATCATAGGGTACAATACAGCACCGGGGTCGTCGTTGAACATTGAGTATTGAGCGTTGAACATTGAAAATTTATTCCCGATACTAAATTCTGTCGGCGAATCCCAATCCAAAGTGATCTTTCCGTTACTGTGGACTGCCGACTGTGGACTGTGGACTGTCGACTGTCGACTATCTATACATTTCCTCCCGCATATTCTTCACCCTTTCATCTTCCAGGTACTCATCAAACGTCATCAGCCTGTCGATGATCCCTTTGGGGGTGAGTTCGATCACGCGGTTGGCTACGGTTTGCATAAAAGTGTGGTCGTGGCTGGTCAGCAGCACGATCCCCTTGTAATCGGTGCATTGTTCGTTGAAGCTCTGTATGCTTTCCAGGTCGAGGTGATTGGTGGGCTGGTCGAGCAGGATCACGTTGGGGTTCTGGAGCATCATGCGACTGATCATGCAGCGCACTTTTTCACCCCCGCTCAGCACGTTCGTTTTCTTCATCACGTCATCACCGCTGAATAGCATCTTCCCGAGAAAACCCCGGAGAAAGGGTTCATCCACATCCTTTACATGATCGGGCACATACTGGCGCAGCCAGTCCATCAGGTTCATATCACCCGTAAAGAATTCGGCGTTCTCCTGCGGAAGATAGGCATGGGTGACGGTGCTGCCCCATTCATAGGAACCGCTGTCGGCGATGATGCCCGCCGTAATGATATTAAAGAAATTCGTGACCGCCAGCGGGTCGCGGCTCAGTAATGCGATCTTATCTCCCTTATTCACGGTAAAGCTAACATCACTGAACAGGACCCTCCCGTCAACCGTTTTCTTCAGTTTTTCCACGTTCAGGATCTGGTTGCCCACTTCCCGCAGGGGCTGGAAGATAATGCCGGGATATTTTCGGTAACTCGGTTCAATTTCCTCGATGGTAAGTTTTTCCAGCGCTTTTTTCCTGGCCGTGGCCTGGCGGCTCTTGCTCGCGTTGGCGCTGAATCGCGCGATAAAATCGATAAGCGCCTGGCGTTTTTCTTCCACCTTCTTGTTCTTGTCGCTGATCTGCCGGGCCATCAGCTGGGACGATTCATACCAGAATGTATAATTGCCCGTAAAGATCCTGATCTTCTGGCGGTCCACATCCACCACGTGGGTGCACACGGCATCGAGGAAGTGACGATCGTGGCTCACCACGAGTACGATATTCTCATAATCGGCGAGAAAATTCTCCAGCCAGCTGATGGTTTCGATATCGAGACCATTGGTTGGCTCATCCAGCAGCAGGATATCGGGATTGCCGAAAAGCGCCTGGGCCAGCAGCACCCGCACCTTGAAATTGGCGGGAATGTCTTTCATCAGCGACTGGTGGAATTCTTCCTTTACCCCCAGTTCGCTCAGCAAAGTGGCCGCGTCACTTTCGGCCGTATATCCACCCATTTCACCATACTCGGCTTCCAGTTCACCGGCGCGCATACCGTCTTCTTCGGTAAAATCGGCCAGGGCGTAAATGCTTTCCCTTTCGCGTGTAACGGCCCACAGTCTGGAGTGCCCCATCAGCACCGTGTTGAGCACGGTTTCTTCGTCAAACTGGAACTGATCCTGCCTGAGCACGGCCATTCTCTCACCCGGGGTGATCTCCACGGTTCCCTTGTTGGCTTCGATCTCACCGCTCAATATCTTCAGGAAGGTGCTCTTGCCCGCACCGTTGGCGCCGATCACACCATAACAATTGCCCCTGGTGAAATTGAGATTCACTTCTTCAAACAACACCCGCTTGCCGTAAGCCAGTTTCAGGTCTTTTACACTGATCATTAATCTGTTTTTTAAGATAACAGCTGTTTAAGCTTCATTTGCAGCCGGTTGCGCAGAAAAACCCGGCCAAATCGGCCGCAAAGGTACGCCATTTTCCCGGTATGATTTTAATGAACAGGATATAAAAAACCGTCCCGGCCAGTGGCCGGGACGGGATATCTCTTTTTATCCTGTTTTCATTATCTCACATGCACTTTACCCTCGGCCAGTTTATTTCCGGCCGCATCGCCCACGAGCACAATATAAATGCCCCTGCTGGCCACGCGAAGGTCGACGGGGATGAGCGTATAGGGACCAGTTACGGGGAACAGGCGGTCATACACTCTTGAACCTTTCGCATCCACCACTATGATCCTTCTTTGCGTGCTGTTACCGCCGTTGTTATAATACGAAACGGTGAATCGTCCGTCGTTGGGACTGGGGAAGATAAAGAGCCTGTCGCTCACTTTGGCACCGATCACGAGTTCGGATGATTCGGAGGCGCAGGTAATTCCGCTTCCGAAAGTTTCCTGCACCCGCACTTTGTAAGCGCCCGTCTGCTCCACGTTCACCAACCGGGTATTGCCCGCGTTCGGCACCTGTGTGTTGTTCAGGAACCAGAGCGTACTGAGTACCCCACCCGTAGAGGCGCTGGGTACTGCGGTCAGCGTGGTAAGCTGACCGGGCAGCAGCTCGGTAAGCGGCGACGCGCTAAGGGTCACTGTCGGCAATTGACGAACGGTCAGCAGCGCCGCGTTCGAACTGAGCGGCACCACGCAGGTGGCGGTGCTCATCTGGCAGCGGTAACGGTTACCATCAAGCGAAATGGTGGCGCCGGTGATCGCGAGCGCCGAAGTGGTCACCCCGGAATAAACGCCCGAGTTGGGGAGATTGTTCCAGGTATTACCGCCGTCTGTGCTCAGCTGCCATTGGTAATTGATCGTCTGGTTACTGGTCGCGCTTACGCTGAAACCGGTATTGGAACCGGAGCAAACTTCCGTATTTGCCGATTGGCTGGTAACAGTCACCGGATCAATCACAGTGAGCGTTACGCAGTCGGACGTAACGGTCGACGCCCCGCAGGTTCCGCTGACCACACAGCGATAACTGGCAGTGGCGGCCGGATTGGCAACGGTAAGACAGGAAGAGGTGGCGCCGGGAATATTGGTCCATGCTCCCCCGCAGGCGGTGGAAGACTGCCATTGATAACCCAATCCCGACCCGGAAGCCGTTACGCAAATATTTGTGCTGGTACCCGCGCAAACCGTAGCGCCCACCGGCTGGGCATTGATAGCGGTGTTGGCATTCACCGTTAGTACGGCGCTTAAAGAATTAACTGAAGCCCCGCATCCCGGGCTGCTGAGAACGCAGCGATACATATTGTTGTTCATGGAAACGGTAACGGCTGTCAGGTTCAGGGTACTGCCGGTAGCGCCGGGAATATTACTGTAATTGGCGCCGCCGTTGGTACTCACCTGCCACTGGTAGTTGATGGTGCCGCCGCTGGCCGCAACAGTGAAACTCGTATTGGCGCCTTCGCAAACAGTGGCATTTGCCGGTGGAGTATCCACGGTGGGTGCGGACGCCACGGTAAGTATACCTGCGTTGGAGGTTACAGAGGGCGGACAGCCGGTAATGATACACCTGTAACGGTAATTATTCATAGCCAGCGTTACGCCCGTTACTGTGTATCCGGACGCAGTAGCCCCGGCAATATCATTGTAGATGGTACCGCCATCGGTACTGAGTTGCCATTGATAGGAAAGATTGGCGCCGGTAGCCGCAACTGAAAATGTATGATTCGCGCCGGTGCAAACGGAAGCGTTTGCGGGTTGTGTGCCAATTACGGGTCTTCCGTCAACAAAGCTGATCGTTTCATCGCCTCGCACAGCGGCAGAACCCTGTGAGGCACCAATTCCCATCCCTCTCCTGGCAAATGCTTCCAGGATCGCGCAACTGTATTGCGCGCCGAAGAACAGCGTATCCGCTTTCAGGATCGCGTTACGGCCAGTAATGAATCCGGGACCGCAGGGCTGCAAACGAAGACCTTCGATCACCAGTTTCAGCGCGATCGCGTTGCCTCCCCCGCCGGCGATATTATAAATATTGGGATTGATACTGTTTGTTTGCTGAATAATATACCAGGTCATATCCCATAACGCCGTGCACCAGATGGTTCCCACCCCATGCGGAACGGCTACGGAAGGCAGGTTGGCGTAAGTAAGCGGGTTGATGGCCATATTCGTGGTATAACGATACTGCCGGATACCCACACCTGTCGGAGGTTGGTTCAGCGCGTAAGTGCCGATCCCCCGGGGCAGGTTAAACCCGTCATTCACGGTGGCGGTCGACCAGTCGTGTGTGATCATGAGTGCCAAATAATCGCTCCATCCCTCTCCCATCTGCTCCTGGCCGGTGAGGCAGCCAGCGCCGGTACCGGTCATCCGGTTGCTGATGCCGTGCGTGTACTCATGGGCGATGATGCCATTGTCCACATCGCCATCGCGGTCGGGATTGGGCGCCGTCCACAGATACATCTGCATCCTTCCCCTTGTACCCTCCACGCCGGAAGAGAAGTTGGCGTTGTTCGTTCCGCTTCCGTCCTGCGCCTCGGCCAAAACATAATCGCCGCCCACTCCGCCACGACCCATATTGCTGTTCTGGTAATTGCGCGCCGTTTCGGTAAATCCATAAATATAAGCGAGGTCATGGATCATATTGTTCCAGTAGAACAGGTTGGTGGTGTTGAACTGCTGGTTTGGCGCCGGCGACCGGATGATCGGTGCCTGTGTAAAGTCAGGAGGAAAATCAAATGTCAGGTTGGGCTGGGGCGAGGAACTGAGTCCCGCATAACCCGGGAGGTTGTTGGCATCCCTGTCCTCGTAGGCAAATACATTATTGCCTCGCGTGCTGTCATAAGTAACGTTGCCGTCATCATGCCAGCCCAGCGTGGTGGCATTGCCCGGTGAGATGAGCCAGGGATCGGTGACCAGTTGGGGGTTACCGCCGGGATGCGTGGGACTTTCAGCCGGGTATTTGACAACACGGTAAGTGGCTGTGTTAATCAGGAAATTATTTTTCGAAGGTTCCTTTTTTTCATCCCGAAGAGATACAAAATTCTGCTGCACCGGTGATTCCCGGACTGCCTGGGTCTTTTTCACCTCCGCATGCGGATGGTTGTGCGGATCCGCCGGACCCCAGTTACAACTGATGGTCATGTTCTCTTTATTGATCACTTCGTTGGTGTAGGCATCCACCCGCATCAGCCAGTAATCGGAGGTTTTATAAGGCGCCACAAATACCTGCCATACCAGTTTAACTGAATTATCCTCCATGGGAAACCAGAGCAATTCGGCAAAAACCTTTTCGGAAGAAGCGCCGAGATGACCGAAGTCAAACCGTTTTCCCTCTTTGGAAATACTCTGCGGAACGATCAGTTCCGTGGCAGCGGTATTCGCTTCTTTTAATGCGGTTTGCACGGCCTTCACCGGATCGATCCCGGGCACCCCGTTGCCGGTTGCCTTTCCTTCAATCGCTACCACCCGGCTTCCCTCTTTGGAAGCCAGCTTTCCGTCTTTAAAGGCCAGTACATGAAGCTGGTTATAAACCAATATCCCCTTGTGACTTTGCTGGAGGTGCACGATTCGTACATCCGATCCGGGAACGATGTAACTTCCGGTGATCACCGAGTTATCCAGTTCCTCCTGTGAAAGACCCAGCACGGCGCTATTGGATCCGATCAGGCTGAGCGCTTCCGCCCGGTCGGATTCCGTTACCTGCGCCCGGGCAACCGTGAAGGAAAAAATCAGTAAAAATGCGAAGAGTAGATTTTTTGACATGGTGTTTTTATGTGGCGTTAAAGGTATGGCTTTTTGGAATGGAAAAGGCTGCGGGGAGCTGTGCAGCCGTGCAGTTGTGCAGCCGTTCAACATGGCAACCGGGCAGCCGTTCAGCCGGGCGGCATGGCAGCCGGATCACGATTGTTTAATATTCATTACTTGAAACTCACAGCTCATAGCTCGTAGCTCAAAACCCTTAGCTTTTCCCTCATAAGCGATTCCACAAAACGAAATGCCGGCCCAAACGGACCGGCATCTCACTAAGCGATTTTACTTATTTATCTTTCATCACCTGATGTGCACTTTTCCTTCCGCGAGTTTAGCCCCGCTGGCATCGCCCACCATGACGAAATAAATACCGCGGTTTACCTGGCGGAGATCGATATTCATGAGTGTATAGGCTCCGGCGATGGCAAACTGCCTGTCGTACACCCTGGCTCCTTTGGCATCCACGATAATGATCCTGCGCTGAGTGCTGTTTCCACCGTTGTTATAATAGGAAACGGTGAAACGGCCGTCGTTCGGACTCGGGAATATGAAAAGCTTATCACTGACGGTCGCATCAATGGTCACATCGGTCGATTGGGCCGAACAGGTCAGCCCGCTTCCGAACACTTCCTGTATCAGCACCCGGTAGCTTCCTACCTGCTCCACATTGACCACTCTTGTATTACCGGCGTTGACTACCGGGTTGCCGTTGAACAGCCAGGCGGTTGATAACAATCCGCCCGTTGATGCGCTGGGCACCGCGGTAAGCGTGGTGGTTTGTCCGGGTAACAGGCTGGTCAGCGGGTTGGCCGAGAGCGTTACCGAAGGTAACTGACGGACAGTAAGTGTGGCCGCAGATGAATTGACCGGTGCGGTACAGGTGGCATTGGACACCACGCAGCGGTACTGGTATGTATTCAGCGAAGTAGTCGCATTGTTCACCGAAAGGGTCGCGGTATTCACGCCGGAATAGGTCGCGTTGTTCGCGAGATCGGTCCAACTGGCAGGTGTGGTCGTACTCACCTGCCATTGATAATTGATCGTCTGGCTGCTGCTGGCCACGATGCTGAAGCTGGTATTGCTGCCAGAACAGATTTCTCTGTTGACCGGTTGCGTGCCGATAGTGACAGGATTGATCACGGTCAGCGTAACGGCGTTTGACGTGGTGGAAG
Organism: uncultured Chitinophaga sp.; assembly: GCA_964424155.1. Taxonomy (GTDB): domain Bacteria; phylum Bacteroidota; class Bacteroidia; order Chitinophagales; family Chitinophagaceae; genus JJ008. Next base: position 4,732 of record CAYRHU010000059.1, on the reverse strand, counting down.
TTGCGCAAACGGAGTTGGCAATGACACGGTACTGATTGCCGTTCATGCCGGCGGTTACACCGGTTACCGTGTAGCTGGCATTGGTGGCACCGGCGATATCGGTGAACGGACCACCGCCTGCGCTGACCTGCCACTGGTAAGAAGAGGCATCGGTTGCTACCACGCTGAAGCTGGCATTGCTGCCCAGGCATACCGTTTGCGCGGCGGGTTGGGTAGTAATTACAGGCGTAACCGAAGCGCTGATGGTGAACAGGATGTCACGCGTGCGGGCGGGCGCGCCGGATGCTGAACCGGTAACGGTGATCGTATAATTTCCGGGAAGCAACCCGCTGGTGTTGTTCAGCGTAACCGTGGTATTGTTGCCCGGGGTAACGGGATTGGGTGAAAAACTTACCGTCGTCCCCGGCGGATTGCCCGATGCGCTCAGCGTAATATTATTGGCAAATGCACAGGGAGCCAGGGTTCCGAGTGTTGTGGAAAGACTGGACGGTACCGGGCATCCGGAAACAACCGGAGCGGGCGAGTTGAAATCAAAGCCCTGGGCAATGGTGAAGTCGTTGTTGGAAATATCGAAAAAGATATTACCCACCGCTTCCACTTTTACCTTGGCCGTTGTGCTGGTCAAACAGGGCAGCGCCACTGTTTCGGTGCCATCGTTCGGGGTGCTCGCTGCCAGTACCGTCGGAAAGCTGAGACCGCCATCGGTAGAGAGGGAGATCTTTACATTGGCCACATTGAACGGAGCCGCATTCGTACCCACAACATCCCAGATCACCGTCAGGGGGGTGCCGCCCACGTAGGTGGCGCCGCCATTGGGTGTGGTTACGGTGAATGGGGCCGAGCCGGCAACATCTACGGTGAATACCGTTGCTGTCTGGCATCCGCCGCCGCCGCTGGAAACCACGCCCCCGCCACCGGCGCGGTTATCCCTCACCGTTAGTCTGAATTTCATCTGCCGGGGCACCGGCGAAAGGGTCTCCCCTTTCAAACCGCCCATTGTGGCGGCCGGGTTGGCCGGGTAACCCGCGAGAATGACCGCGATATCGGGGAAGGTCCGGCTGCCGTTTGTTTTGGGCACCCTCGATTTGAAGAGCGGTACCGTATTACCCGGGGGGGCTGTCGCCCCTTCATTCCAGGTATGAACCGAACCGCCTCCGATATCCCATTGCTCCCAGCAATAGGTCAGGGGATCCCCGTTGGCGTCGGTGGCTGAGCCGGTTAATGTAAATGGTGTACTTACCGGTATGGTGAGCCCGTTATTGGGCAGGGGATCGATCACCGGAAGTGTGTTACCGGTAGGGGTCGTCACCACGCAGCCCGCACCGCCGCCGGTAGTGATAAAGTTGCTGATCTCATCGAAACTGATTCCATGGAAGAACGGATCGCTGTTGGGTTGTATGTTCTGTGCGCCACAGATGCCCGCATAGCCCTGGATGGTGGTACCGCTTCCCACTTCATACTTCGTATTGATCGGGGAAGATCCGCAGCCCGCCATGGAGTGATTGCCGCCCCACTGGTGTCCCATTTCGTGGGCCACATAGTCAATATCGAACGGATCACCCACGGGGTTGGGAGAACCCGTAACGCCCCTCGCCTTGGTTGAGGAGTTGCAGGGACTGTTCAGGGTGGCCACCCCGCCGCCACCGGTGCTGAACACGTGGCCGATATCATAGTTAGCCGAACCGATCACCGCGTCGATATTGGCCTGGTTCTCGCCAAGCATCGCGCCGCCATTGTTGTTGGTGTAAGGATCGGTGGCCCCGTTTAAATAAATGATGTTGTTGTTATTGGCGATAAGCACCATGCGGAGTGAGACCTCATTCTCATACACCCCCACTACTCGGTTAACTGATGTGAGTATGGCTGCCGCTGTCAGCGGTACCGAGGGAGGATTGGGCGCACAAACGGCCACGGCATACTCACCGGTGCAGGCCAGTGCCAGCCGGTAGGTGCGCATCGTGGTTCCGAGGCAGGCCGCCTGTGGATTCCCCGGTGAAGGGTTTGAAGGATTATCTGTCACCTCGCAGAGGAAGTTCACCTCCCTGGAATAATCTTTTGTGTAATAACTCATGTAATAACCGATATCCCCTTTCGCGAACGGATCAATGAACACCCTTCCTTTCGCTGCCGACAAGATCTGTCCGTGAAAACCCGTATAGGGATTGTAGTCGAACCGGATAGTGGCATAGGGATCATCAATACCCTGCCCCAGGAATTGTTTCATCTCCGGGAATTTGGCCTGCAGCCCGGGTTCCATGATGCTGCTTTCCCAAACGCGGAATTTCGCAAGACTGCCATCGGGCATGGGAATTTCCATTACCGGGGCCATGGAACGGTTCGCATTCACCGCAGTTTCCTGCGGCAGCGACCATAAAAAAGAACGCAGGGCAACCGCGTCCAGGGTAAACGCCCCGAATTGCTGGGGAAATATTTCTCTCTTACCGGTTGTGGCCCGCTGCGCGTTTTCACCGGCAAAACTGAAGAACCGGTTTTGCGCCAGAATGGAACCGGTTAATAAAACGAGGATAAGTACCGAAACGATCGGTTTGTAAAGTTTGAACATAGAGGATCTTTTTTGATTAAATAGGGGAATCCCGAACTATAAAGTTAACTACAAACCGGGTTTCCCATTACGTAAATTTTCGGTCATAAAATAAAAGATCCCGCTTTTTGAGCGGGATCCATAATACAAGTATTATCTATTTTAATAATCCATACCACCCATACCCGGAGCAGGATGCGCATGAGGCTCTTCCTTCTTGGGTTTGTCGGCCACCACGCATTCGGTGGTCAGCAGCATTCCCGCGATGGAAGCGGCATTCTCCAGAGCGATGCGGGTCACTTTAGTAGGATCGATCACTCCGGCTTTCAGGAGGTTTTCGTATTCATCCGTACGGGCATTGAAACCAAAATCAGCCTTGCCTTCCCTTACTTTTTGCACCACGATGGAACCTTCGATCCCCGCGTTTTCCACGATCTGGCGAAGCGGCTCTTCGAGCGCTCTCTTCACGATGGCTACGCCAGTTGTTTCGTCTTCGTTGCTGCCCTTGAATTTCTCCAGGGATTCGATAGCGCGGATAAAGGCCACACCGCCGCCGGGTACGATACCCTCTTCCACGGCAGCCCTTGTAGCATGCAGGGCATCATCCACCCGGTCTTTTTTCTCTTTCATTTCCACTTCGGTAGCGGCACCGACATTTAATACGGCCACCCCACCGCTCAGTTTAGCCAGGCGCTCCTGCAGTTTCTCCCTGTCGTAATCGGAAGTGGTGACTTCGATCTGGGCCTTGATCTGGTTGATACGGGCCGTGATGTCGTCTTTCTTACCCTTGCCGCCAACAACGGTTGTATTATCCTTATCGATCGTTACAGAAGCCGCTGTACCCAGGTAGCTGAGGTCGGCATTCTCCAGTTTGTATCCCTGCTCTTCACTGATCACGATGCCCTTAGTGAGCACGGCGATATCCTGCAGCATTTCCTTACGGCGGTCGCCAAAACCGGGCGCTTTCACAGCAGCCACTTTCAGGGTGCCGCGGAGTTTGTTCACCACCAGGGTGGCGAGTGCCTCTCCTTCAAGATCCTCGGCGATGATCAGCAGCGGACGTCCGCCCTGGGCCACTTTCTCCAGGATGTGGAGGATATCTTTCATATTGCTGATCTTTTTATCATAGATCAGGATATAGGGATTCTCCAGTTCGGCTTCCATTTTCTCGCTGTTGGTAACGAAATAGGGGGAGATGTAGCCACGGTCGAACTGCATCCCTTCCACCACTTCCACGGTGGTTTCCGTACCCCTGGCCTCTTCCACAGTGATCACCCCTTCCTTACCCACTTTCTTCATGGCTTCCGCGATCAGTTTGCCGATCTCCGCGTCGTTGTTGGCGGAAATGGCTGCCACCTGCTGGATCTTGCTGCTGTCGTTACCCACAGTCTGCGACTGACCCTTCAGGTGCTCCACGATTTTGTTAACAGCTTTGTCAATACCTCTTTTCAGGTCCATCGGGTTGGCGCCGGCGGCCACCATTTTCAAACCCTCGCTGATTATGGACTGTGCCAGCACGGTGGCGGTGGTGGTACCATCGCCCGCGATATCCGCTGTTTTGGAAGCCACTTCCTTTACCATTTGCGCGCCCATGTTCTCGATCGGGTCTTCCAGCTCGATCTCCTTGGCCACGGTCACGCCGTCTTTAGTGATGGAGGGGGCTCCGAATTTTTTTTCGATGACCACGTTACGGCCTTTCGGACCCAGGGTCACTTTCACGGCATTGGACAGGGTATCCACGCCTTTTTTCATCTTATTTCTCGCTTCGATATCGAAGAAGATTTGCTTTGCCATTGTATTAAATTTTAGAATGAATTACTTGAAGTACAATTTTGTTGTTACTGTGGACTGTCAACTGTGGACTGTCGACTGTGGACTGTCGACTGTGGACTGCCGACTGTGGACTGCCGACTGATTAAACGATCGCCAGGATGTCGGACTCCCGCATGATCAGGTAGTCCTCCCCGTCGATCTGGATTTCCGTGCCGGCGTATTTGCCGTAGAGCACCGTATCCCCGTTCTTAACGGTTACGGGTTCGTCTTTTTTACCCGGGCCGGCCGCGATCACGATACCGCGCTGGGGTTTTTCTTTAGCTGTATCTGGGATGATGATGCCGCCTGCCGTTTTTTCTTCCGCAGCGGCCGCTTTTACGATTACCCTGTCATGAAGCGGGGTAACATTCACTTTCT
>CAYRHU010000058.1:23823-25211 GCA_964424155.1 uncultured Chitinophaga sp. | reverse complement strand
CAGCACAGGAGCGGGCGAATGGATCCGGCTTCATACAGCCTGTTAAGAATTAAGGGGAAATGCATTTTTTCCATATCCTGGCCGTCATTGATCAGCAGGAGAGGGATCTCCCCGTTTACGGGAAGCCCGGGAGGGTAATAAAGATCGATATGGACTTCTCTTTTTAGGAATTGGGAACGGATCCGGGTCGTCTCCACCCGGATTCCCTCAGCTTCATTGGTCAGGGACATGGCATCAAATGTAGCAAATTCGGAATTAATTCAGGGAGGATGGATTTGACTGCTCAGGGTTAATTTGTTTATGTGACCCTGAAAAAATAAATTTGATTCAGCCGCAGAGCGGCCCTACAACCTTAATTTCATCATTAAAAAACAAGTATGAAGAAGATCGGAGTCCTGCATGGAAAAGAACGTTCATTCCCCGAAGCTTTTGTGGCGAGGGTCAACAGTAAAAATGTGCCGGGTATTGTTGCCGAACCGGTGCGGATTGAAAAGGCGCTCCAGGGCGATCCGCCGGGTTATGCGGTGATCATCGACCGCATTTCGCAGGACGTTCCTTTTTACCGTACCTGGCTGAAAAACGCGGCTGTAACCGGTACGGCGGTGATCAACAACCCGTTCTGGTGGAGTGCCGACGACAAATATTTCAATAACTGCCTGATGACGAAAGTGGACGTTCCGGTACCACGGACCGCGATTATTCCCTCGCGCGACCTGCCGGATGACACATCGGGTGAATCCTTCAGCAACCTCGCGTACCCGCTCGACTGGGATACGATCTTTAAGTATGTGGGCTTCCCGGCTTATATGAAGCCCTTTGCCGGGGGCGGATGGAAACATGTGTACCGGCTCGCCAGCGCCGAGGATTTTTTCAGCAAACACAGCGAAACGGGACAACTGGTGATGCTGCTGCAGGAGGAAATCGTATTTACCGAGTATTACCGCTGCTATTGCATCGGCGGGAAATATGTGCGGATTATGCCCTATGAGCCCCGCAACCCGCATCACCTGCGTTATGTGGCCGATTTCAAACCGACGCCCGAACGGTTGCAGCAGATGACGGATATCGTGCTCCGCATCAATAAATACCTAGGCTATGATTTCAATACGGTCGAACTGGCCGTTCGCGACGGGGTTCCATACGCGATCGATTTCTGCAATCCCGCTCCCGACGCCGATGTGCACAGCGTGGGACAGGAGAATTTTGACTGGGTGGTGGAAACGGCAGCTACCTATGCCATCGAAAAAGCGATGGAACACAGGGAAGGGCAGGATAATCTTACCTGGGGAGAATATGTGAGACGCGGGTGCAATAAAACTCCGTTGCTATGAAAAAGCATATAGGTTGTTTATGGTTTATAGTTTATGGTTTATGGTTGGGTCGTTTAC
>CAYRHU010000058.1:20700-23723 GCA_964424155.1 uncultured Chitinophaga sp. | reverse complement strand
TGTTTATGGTTTATAGTTTATGGTTTATGGTTGGGTCGTTTACGGTGCAGGATGCTTTATGAAACCAAAACTTATGATGTTTGTTGTTTATAGTTTATGGTTTATGGTTGGGTCGTTTACGGTGCAGGATGCTTTACGAAACCAAAACTTATGATGTTTGTTGTTTATAGTTTATGGTTTATGGTTGGGTCGTTTACGGTGCAGGATGCTTTATGAAACCAAAACTTATGATGTTTGTTGTTTATAGTTTATGGTTTATGGTTGGGTCGTTCACAGTGAAGGATACTTTACAAAACCAGGGTCTCATAACCATAAACCATAAACCATAAACCAAAGACCATAAACTTTTTTACTAATTGATAAATCAACATCCGGATGAACCTTAATTACAAAACATTTACACTTGGCGTCGAAGAGGAATACATGGTGCTCGATCCCGTGAGTTTTGAGTTGAAAAGCCATGAGCAGAGGATCGTGCAGGAAGGGCAGAAAGCCATCAGGGATAAAGTGAAAGCGGAAATGCACCAGGCCGTGGTGGAAGTGGGTACGGATATCTGCGCGGATGCGGACGAGGCCTGGCAGGATGTATCCAATCTGAGGAAAACGATCGCCGGGATTGCTGACGGACTGGGGTTCGCTATGGGGGCCTCGGGTACACACCCGTTCAGTCACTGGGAGAGCCAGCTGATCACCGATCATATCCGGTACAATGAGATCGTCAATGAACTGCAGGAGGCGGCGCGGAGTAACCTGATCTTCGGTCTGCATGTACACGTGGGAATGGAGAGCCGCGAAATGGCCAATCACATCGCGAACAGCACCCGGTATTTCCTGCCGCATATTTTCGCGCTGAGCACCAATTCCCCGTTCTGGGAAGGAAGGATGACCGGTTATAAATCGTTCCGCACGAAAGTGTTTGACAAGTTTCCCCGCACGGGCATTCCGGACGCTTTCGAAAGCATCGAAGCCTATGATAATTATGTAAAGCTGCTGATCAAAACGAATTGCATCGATAATGCGAAAAAGATCTGGTGGGATCTGCGGGTGCATCCTTTTTTTAACACCGTGGAGTTCCGGATCTGCGACATACCGCTTACGGTGGATGAAACGATCACCCTGGCTTCGCTTTTCCAGGCGATTTGCGCACGTATTTATATGCTGCGGTCCAAGAATCTGAATTTTATCCAGTATTCCCGCGCCCTGCTCAATGAGAACAAATGGAGGGCAAGCCGGTACGGGGTGGACGGTTTTCTGATCGATTTCGGAAAAGAGGAAGAGGTGAACACCCGGGCGCTAATCTACGAACTGCTGGATTTTCTCGATCCTGTTCTGGATCACCTGGGCAGCCGTCACCGGGTGGCATACGTGAACAAGATGCTGGAACACGGGACCGGCGCCGACCGTCAACTGGCGGCCTTTGAGAAAACAAAAAACCTGACGGATGTGGCCAGGTATATCAACAGCCAGTTCCTGGTGGGGATCTGACGGGTGTATTCATTTTCTATTTCCTGGAGAAGTATTTACCGATCGACAGACCGGCCGCCCGGTGAACGATCCGGGGGCCGTTATCTTTATTCACAATACTGCCGATCCCGTGGCCGTAATGCGCAAAGATGATCAGGCCGCTTTCGGTTTCATAACCCAGGTGCAGCAGCAGGTTGGCGCCGATATAACCATAATCCGCAAAACTGAATTTCATATTCCGGCTCACCGTTCCGCCGCCTGATTTATCGAACTTTTCTTTACCGAATAATTGCAGATCGATCGAGGGTCCTGCCTTAATAAAAAAGTGTCCCGGCTCACTGCTGAAATTAAACTGAATCATCGGGGCCAGTTCGAATGTATGCACGGTTACATCATTGTTGACAGCAGATGAATCCGGTGGATTGGAGATCCGGGTGAAATTCACTTTATAACCTTTCATGCTGTAAAAAACAGCAGGGGAGAAGTATACGTTGTTTTCAAACTGGACACGCATGATGCCTCCCGCCTGGAAACCGAATTTCATTTCCGTTTCCTGTTTTGTTTTGCCAAGGTTTATTTCAGGAGTGGTGTAATGGGCGGAAGTGATCTGCGGTCCGGCAAAAATGCCGAATTCGGCCTGGCCACGGGCCCCCAGGAATCCCAGGAGACCGATAACAAATAGACCTGTCTTTCTCATAAAGCGGTAATGGTATAGCCGGTAAAAATAGCTATTTAAACCCGTACCTGCAACCTTTCAGGAAATTAAAGGATTAGTGGATTTACGATCAATGACCCGGTTGGCGATCCGTCATCAGAATTGTTTGGCCGGATCCTTTGTTTCGGAGGAAGCATTGTAAACGGCCGACTCGCCTTTGGGAATGGAGAGGTTCTTCCAGTTCCGGTTCTTTATGGTCTTGGCGATATAGATGATCTGACCGATATGATAAGGATAATGGGCCAGCTGCCGGTTGATGGCATCGGTAACGCTGAGTTCCTCACCCCGGATAGTAATTGTTTTCTTCAGGTCTTTTTTCTTAAGCGATTCCAGGGTATCCAGGAAACAGGACCAGCCTTTTTCCCACAAGCCCATTAAATCCTGCTTGCTTTGTTCACCTGGTTCGAATTCCTGGTCGCGGTTGCGCCATTCTTTCTCCCCGTCTTCCTTCAGAAAATTCGTCCAGCGGCTGAGCATATTCCCCGTCATATGCTGAATGATGATGGCGATGCTGTTCGACTCCTCGTTTGGCCGGTAGTGAAAATCCCAGTCGTTGAGCTGTTCAAATGTTTTATCACCCAGATCCTTGTAATATTTCAGCCGGCGTATTGCGGTCTGGAGGTATTCTTTTCCCAGGGAAGACATGTTTATAGTTTTTGGTTTATGGTTTTGGGTTTATGGTCGTAATGGATTAAATGGTTTGCTATGAAATTCTCCATCTGCGTATCCGCCTTCAACCGGGTAATCTCCGCCACCTACTCCCGCCTTCGCGTTTGCTACGGCGGGCAAGCCCGACTCCCGCCTTCGCTACGGCGGGCAAGCCCGACTCCCGCCTTCGCTACGG
>CAYRHU010000058.1:3896-20600 GCA_964424155.1 uncultured Chitinophaga sp. | reverse complement strand
GGGCAAGCCCGACTCCCGCCTTCGCTACGGCGGGCAAGCCCGACTCATATTAGTATCCCTCCGCCGCATCCTCCCCCCGGTTATCGGCCACCGCCTCGAATTTACCGTTGGGCAATACGCGGATGATCTCGGTACGCCCGATCCCGCTGCGTTCCTTTGATAACTGGTAACCCATTTTTTGCAGGGCCTCTTTTACCTGGGCTGGGAATCCCTTTTCAATCATTATTTCGTCCGGCAGCCACTGGTGATGAAACTTGGGTTTATACACCGCGTCCTCCGTGGTCATGTTGAATTCAAGGATATTTACCAGGGTCTGGAAGATCTGCGTGGGTATGGTGGTGCCGCCGGGGGTACCCACGACGATAAAAGGTTTATCCTCTTTTAAGACGATCGTTGGGGTCATTGAACTCAGCATCCGCTTGCCCGGCATGATGGCATTGGCATCACCCCCCAGCGCTCCATACATATTGGGTACACCCGGTTTTATACTGAAATCATCCATTTCGTCATTCAGGAAGAATCCGGCGCCACCGACCACGGTCCGGCTGCCGTATGAATTGTTCAGCGTGGTGGTGATGGCTACGGCGTTGCCTTCTTTGTCAATGACACTGTAATGCGTTGTTTCCTCGCTTTCGGTGCGCAGCAATGTACCGGGTTTCACTTCACTGCTGGGAGTGGCCCGGTTCGGATCATAGTTTTTCATCCGATCCTGCAGGTACACGTCGTTGCTGAGCATGGATACGGGTACTTTGTAAAAATCCGCGTCACCCATGTATTCGGCCCTGTCGGCAAAGGCCCGGCGTTCCACTTCGGTCATCAGTTGCACCGCCTGGAGGGAATGAAACCCCATCGCGCCGATATTTTTATCCTCGATCATTTTCATCATCTGGTGCACCAGCAAACCCCCGCTGCTGGGCATGGGCATGCCGGCGATTGTAAAGCCTTTATACCGGAACACATGGGGTTTCCTGAAACGGGCCCTGTAATTTTTCAGGTCCTCATAACTGATAATACCACCCCCTCTTTTCATCTCCTCTACAATAAGCCGGGCTGTTTCTCCTTCATAAAATCCGGCCGCCCCGTTTTTTTGGATCCTTTTAAGGGTGCCGGCAAGATCGGTTTGTACCAGGGTATCCCCGGACTTCCATTTTTCCTTTACAAATACGGGCATCACCGTATTGAGTTTTTTGAGATCGGCCTGCAGGGAGTTAAGCGCCCTGGCTTCCCGCTCACTGATCGCGAACCCTTTTTCGGCCAGGTCAATAGCCGGTTGAATCAGTTTTTCGAATGGGAGTTTTGCATATTTATGCGCGGCAAAAAGCCCTGCAACAGTACCCGGTACCCCGGAGGATAGATGCCCGTCCTGGCTCTTATCCGTACGGGCCGTCCCGTCCGGGTCAATATACATGTCGCGATGTGCCGCACCGGGCGCCATTTCCCGAAAATCAAGGGCCACCAGTTCTCCATTGGATAAACGGGCCACCATAAAACCGCCTCCGCCGAGATTGCCGGCATTCGGATATACTACGGCAAGGGCCAGGTGTGTCGCGATGGCTGCATCAACGGCATTACCTCCCTGTTTGAGTACTTCCACCCCAACCTGGCTGGCCAGCGCATGGGCGGAAACGACGGCGCCGTTATCAGCGATGATCTTTTTTTGCGTGCTGTAATGATACGCGTCAATGGTTATGGCGCCGGCGGTGGTCCTCTGCTGCGGTCCGCAACTAAAAAGAATGGAAGCCCCTAAAACAAGGAAAGTGAAATGTACGATACGATTCATCATGATATGTGGTTGGGAAATGTCATAAAACTACTGAAATATGGGCATTTGCACGCTTCAAAAAAGACACTGAATTCAGGTGTCGTTTGGTAACTTGCCGGTTAAACTTCCGGAATCATGACACGTAAGACGATATTCCTTTTGCTGTTGATGGGATTCAGCGGGTCCCTGGCGGCACAGTTGAAATCTCCCGGTGAGTTCCTGGGTTACAGGATCGGCACCCGTTTTACGCCGCACTGGAAGATAGCAAGTTATTTTAAACATGTGGCGGCCGAATCCGGGGCGACAGTTAAACTGGAACAATATGGAGAAACCAACGAAGGACGCCCGCTTATGCTCGCCTTTGTATCATCGGCCGAAAATATCAGTAATCTCGAATCCATCCGGATGAATAATATGCGGTTGGCCAACCTCGCCCGCGACCGGATGGCACCCAATACGGAATCCGCACCGGCCATCGTGTGGCTGAGTTATAATGTTCACGGTAACGAGCCTTCCTCTTCGGAAGCCGCCCTGCTCACGATCCACGCCCTGGCCTCCGGTAAGGAAGCGGGGGTTAAAGACTGGCTCCGCAACACCGTGGTGATCATGGACCCCTGTCTCAACCCGGATGGTCGTGACCGTTATGTGAACTGGTTCAACGGGGCGGTTGGCGAACGGTATAACCCCGATCCGCTGGCAAGGGAACACCGCGAGCCCTGGCCGGCCGGGAGGACCAATCATTACAATTTTGACCTGAACCGCGACTGGGTGTGGCAGACGCAGACCGAAAGCCGTCAACGAATAAAAAAATACCTGGAATGGATGCCGCAGGTGCATGTGGATTACCACGAACAGGGCATTAACGAACCATATTATTTCGCGCCGGCGGCCGAACCGCTCCATGAAGTGATAACTCCCTGGCAAAGGGCTTTCCAGGAAACGATCGGGCGCAACAATGCCCGTTATTTCGACGCCAACGGCTGGTTGTATTTCACCCGCGTCCGGTTCGATCTTTTTTATCCTTCTTACGGCGATACCTACCCGATGTTCAACGGCGCCATCGGGATGACCTATGAACAGGGTGGCATCGGCGGTGGACTGGGCGTGCTGACCGAGGAAGGGGATACGCTGACTCTGGAAGACAGGGCCCTTCATCATTATACCACCGGGCTGAGTACCATAGAGGCCGCCTCCCGGCATGCGGATCAACTGATTAAAGAATTCAGGAGTTATTTCAACCAGGCGGTGAGCAACGGGGTGGGTGAATACAAATCCTATGTGATCAAACACAGCGAAAAGGATGAACAGCGAATAGACAAACTGCTGGATCTGCTGGATAAGAACGGAATACAATACAGTGCGGGTGGCGGAACCGGGAGAGGATTTAATTATCATACAGGAAAGGAGGAAAATTTCACCCTGAACAATAAAGATGTTCTTATCAGCGCCCTGCAACCCCGCTCTGCGATGGTAAAGGTTTTATTTGAACCCCGGTCCCGGTTGTCGGATTCCGTAACCTATGATATCACGGCATGGGCCCTTCCTTATGTGTACGGATTGCAGGCATTTGCTTCAAAAGAAAAGATCAGCGCGGGAGGACCGTTTACCCGGACCCGGGTTGTCAACCCGGAAACCGAATTCGGGTATGTGATGCCCTGGTCGGGAGTGCGAACCGTACGGGCGGCCGGTCAGTTGCTTCAGAAGGGTATTTTACTTCGTTATGCCGAACAACCCTTTGTGCTGGAAGGGAAAAATTTTGAAAGCGGATCGATCCTGCTTTTGAAAACATCTAACGCGGAATTCGGAGAGGAACTCTGGAAAACAATCCGGGAAGTAGCCGATGCAAATAATATCAGGCTGTACCCGGTAAAAAGCGGGATGGTGGACAAGGGCTTTGATTTTGGCAGCGATATGGTGCATGTATTGAAGGCCCCGCGAATCGTGTTGATCACCGGCGACGCGATCAGTACTACGGCCGCCGGGGGTATCTGGAGTTTTTTTGAACAGGAACTGGACTACCCGGTTACGCAGGTCAGCACCAACGACATCCAGCGAATCAACTGGAGCCAGGTGGATGTGCTGATCATGCCCGACGGCAATTACCGGTTTTTGAACGACAAGGAGGAAGCGGAAGCCTTTAAGGCCTGGATCAGGAAAGGAGGAAGGGTGGTGGCATTGGAAAATGCGGTGGCGCAACTGGCCAAAGCGGATATCGGAATAAAGGCAAGAAAACCGGCCGATACAGAAAAAAAAGACTCCGGGGCGAAGGAGGGCTATGAGGCGCTGAGAAAATTCGAGGACCGGGAGCGGGACGCCGTTTCGGGTATCACCGCGGGTTCTATTTACAGGGTCGAACTCGACAACAGCAACCCGCTGGCATTTGGCTACCCGGATCATTATTACGCTTTGAAGCAGGATGATAACCTCTATGAATTTCTCGGGGATAATGGATGGAACGTAGGGGTGATCCGGAAGGATAACGCGGTTGCCGGGTTTGTCGGGTCAAGGCTCCGGTCGCGACTGAAAGACGGAATGCTTTACGGAGTGCAGCAAATGGACAGGGGTACGGTGGTAATCCTGTCGGACGACGTACTCTTTCGTAATTTCTGGGAGAACGGTAAACTGTTATTTTGCAATGCGGTGTTCCTGGCGGGGATCCGTTAATTTTTGCATACAGATGTATGAACGGCGAACAGCCCGTTTATGCATGACCTATATTCGTTCATAATATTTCATTGATGCGAAAAATTATATTTCTTGTCCTTTCGGTCCATTTCCTGTCGGCTGTAGCAACAGCACAGCCACCCGTAAGCTGGTCATCGGCCGATATGTACCAGGCCATGCGGAAACTGAATGTGCTGGGTTCCGTGCTTTATATCGCCGCACACCCGGATGATGAAAACACCCGCCTGATATCCTGGTTGTCGAAAGACAGGCTTTTCCGCACCGGTTATCTTTCCCTTACGAGAGGCGACGGGGGGCAAAACCTGATAGGCGATGAGCAGGGGATCGAGCTGGGTTTGATACGTACGCAGGAATTGCTGTCGGCCCGGCGCGTGGATGGCGGCGAACAGTTTTTTACCCGCGCGTATGATTTCGGTTATTCAAAGGGGCCTGCCGAAACTTTTGCGAAATGGGACCGGGAAAAGATCCTTTCCGATGTGGTATGGGTGATCCGCAAATTCCGCCCCGATATCATTGTGAACCGTTTTCCCGAAACCGGCGAAGGGGGGCATGGGCATCATACCGCTTCCGGGATCCTGGCCAATGAAGCATTTGCCGCGGCCGCCGATCCCAACCGTTTTCCCGAGCAATTGAAATATGTAACGGTATGGCAGGCCAAACGGGTGCTGTGGAATACATTCAATTTCGGGGGTAACAATACCACCCGTGACGACCAGTTTAAAGTGGATGTGGGCGGGTATAACCCGTTGTTGGGAAAAAGCTATGGCGAAATATCGGCCGAAAGCCGGAGCCAGCACAAAAGCCAGGGTTTCGGGGTGCCGGCCACCCGGGGCGAATCCCTGGAATATTTCAAGGCGACGAAGGGCGACCAGCCGGTGAAGGACCTGATGGAGGGTATTGAACTTTCCTGGAAGCGGGTTCCCGGATCGGAATCCATTGCTTTATTGATCGACAGTCTTACCCGGCATTTCGATCTGCTTCACCCGGAGCAATCAGTGCCGGGACTTGTGCAGCTGTACCGCAAATTGAATGAACTCCCCGACGGCAACTGGAAAACGCAAAAGGTAAAAGAAGTACGGGAACTGATAGCCCAATGCAGCGGATTATTCATGGATGTCACCACCTCCGACCAATTTGCGGTGCAGACCGATTCACTGCGATTTAATTTTATTTTCAATAACCGACTGGGCGCCGATGCGCTGTTGGAACGGGTAACCCTGGATCAGTTCGACAGCAGTTTTACAAGAAAACTCGAACGGAACAGGAATTTCAGTTTCGCTAAGATGTTGTTTATCCCTCCCGATAAACCCATCACACAACCCTACTGGCTGGCTAAAAAGATGGAAGAAGGCTATTTCAATGTTACCGACCAGCAACTGATCGGTCAGGCCGATGCGGATCCCGCATTTAAAGCGGCCATCCAGGTAAGAATTTTCGGAGAACTTTTCAGTTTTAGCCTGCCGGTAAAATACAAGTATACGGATCCCGTAAAGGGAGAGCTATATCAGCCGCTGGTGGTTATTCCACCCGTGCTGATTGAGCCGGATGAAAAGGTGAAGATCACAAAGGACAATTATACATTTAGCGGCGTTCTGACTCTCACGGGCAAGAAAAAGGGATTCCAGACCCGTATTCATGATGTGGGACGTGAAGAGAACGACAATGTGGTTGTGGAGTACAGTCCCGACCGTTTCATTTTTGAAGAAAAGAACAAGGTCATCCCGGTCACGTATACGATCCGTGCCAACCGGGATAATGATTATCACTTTGCGGTGGATGCCAATAACGGCCGGAAGGATCTGTACCATGTGGGCATGAAGGAAATCCGGTATGATCATATTCCGTCTATCTGTTATTTCACGATCTCCGAAGTGCAGAACCGGAAACTGGACCTGAAAACCTATGGTAAAAAGATCGGCTATATCACCGGCGCGGGAGATAAGGTGCCGGAGGCGCTGGAACAAATGGGATACGAAGTTGTGCTCCTGGGAAACAAGGAATTGTCGAAGAACAGCCTGAAGCAATACGACGCGATTATCACCGGCGTGCGGGCCTATAATACACACACCTGGATGAATGCGCATTACGACAAACTCATGAAATATGTGCTGGAGGGGGGCAACCTGATCGTGCAATACAATACCAGCAGCAATATCGGCCCGGTACGGGCGAAGATTGGTCCCTATCCGTTTACGATCACCCGCACCCGGGTGACGGATGAAAACGCCGCCGTTACATTACTGAATCCCGGTCATTCCGTATTCAGTTTTCCAAATAAGATCACCGGCGATGACTTCAAGGGATGGATCCAGGAGCGGAGCATTTATCACGGGAGCGACACATCAGGCAAAATGGAGAAGCTGATCGGTATGGCCGATCCCGGCGAGAAATCGGATGACGGGAGCCTGCTGGTAACCAAGTACGGGAAAGGCTGGTTCACTTACACGGGACTGGTGTTTTTCCGGCAACTGCCTGCCGGTGTGCCCGGCGCATACCGGTTGCTGGCCAACATCATTGCCCTGAACCAGCGAAAAAGCTTCTGATCCGGACCAGGCTGATAACCGATCACAGTAACATGACTGAAAATAAAAAAGGACTGCGAAAAGGGGAGGTGGCCTATATTTTTGCCATCGTGTTCGGACTGATCATCGGGGTAGTGATAAAAAGGATCCGGATCGGAATTATGATCGGCCTGGTACTCTGTCTCCTGATCGCCCTTTCCGGCTGGGTGCGGTTCACGCGTAAATAATATGCACAAAGATCATAACGATAAGGCGCCTTTTTTCAGATCCTGGAACGCATGGTATATCCTGGTAATCGCCTTTTTGATCCTGTTGATCGTCCTGTTTAATTTATTCACCAAACGATTTTCCTAGTGCATGAATCCACGGCCGGGGAATCATAAACCAACTTTTCAGGAAACAGCGGTATGACCCAACTCGACTGGATAGTACTGATCGTAACGCTGCTGGCCATCATTTCTTATGGCCTGTATAAAAGCCGTACGTCCCATAACCTGGACGGGTATTTTCTTTCCAACCGCAGTCTTCCCTGGGGACTGGTCCTGCTCAGCATCATGGGCACGCAGGCCAGCGCGATCACTTTCTTATCCGCACCCGGCCAGGCTTATACCGACGGGATGCGTTTTGTGCAGTATTATTTCGGGATCCCGCTGGCGATGGTGGTGATCTGCATTTTTTTTGTACCCATCTTCAGGAAGCTAAAGGTTTACACAGCTTATCAATACCTGGAAACCAGGTTTGATAACAAAACCCGTACGCTCACCTCGCTGCTCTTCCTGCTGCAAAGGGGCTTATCCACCGGTATCAGTGTCTTCGCGCCCTCCATCATCCTGTCGTCCCTGTTTGGCTGGAATATTTATTATACCAACCTGCTGATGGGCGGCCTGCTGATCATTTATACCATGAGCGGGGGCGCCAAAGCCGTGGCCTATACCCAGCAGTTGCAGTTGATCATCATTTTTACGGGGATGTTCCTGGCGGGCTATATGGTGGTGAACATGCTCCCGGACAATGTAAGCTTCACCGACGCACTGGAAGTGAGCGGCGGGATGGGCAAGCTGAATGTGATCACTACCGGGTTTGAGAACGGCCGGTTCAACTGGAGCGATCAGTACAATTTATTAAGCGGCGTGGTAGGCGGATTCTTCCTGGCCCTTTCGTATTTCGGCGCCGACCAGAGCCAGGTGGGCCGTTACCTCACGGCCAAATCACTCCGGGAAAGCCGGATGGGCCTGCTCATGAACGGACTGGTAAAAGTGCCGATGCAGTTTGCCATATTGCTGATCGGGGCGCTGGTATTTACCTTTTACCTGTTTAACAAGGCCCCCATCTTTTTCAATGATGTACAGATTGCAAAACTGGAACAGTCTTCATTCCGGGATTCATTTCAACTGGCCAAAAGCCAGTATGATATCATATCGAAGCAGAAAGAGAGCGCCGTGACAGGTTATGCGGCGGCTTCTGACAATAAGGATCAGGCCGGGGCGGATGCTTACATGAGCGAACTCAGAACGCTGCAGAAAAGCTCCGACAGCCTGAGAGGAAAAGTGAAAAGCTGGCTGAATACAAGGGAGGTGGGCGGCGACGGGAATGACACCAATTATATCTTTCTCCGTTTCGTGGTGGACAACCTCCCGGCTGGACTGGTGGGATTGCTCATCGCCATCATTTTCCTGGCATCCTGGGGAAGCATCGCGGCGGCGATCAATTCACTGGCCTCATCCTCCATGGTGGACTTTCATAAGCGGTTCACCCATAAAAGGGAAACGGGTGAAGATGAATACCAGTTATCCAAATGGTATACGCTCGCCTGGGGCATTTTCTGCATCGTGGTGGCGATGTTCACTTACAATATCGGCAACAGCCTGATCGAAGCGGTGAATGTACTGGGTTCGCTTTTCTATGGCGTTATCCTGGGCGTTTTCCTCGTTGCCTTCTTCATACCCCGGATCCGAAACGGCCATGTGGTGTTCTGGGCCGCCCTGCTGGCGGAACTGCTCGTACTCACCGTGTTCCTGCTCACCAAGACCGGGGTCTTTAAAATGGGATTTCTCTGGCTCAACCCGATCGGCGCGCTGGGCGTATTGTTATTCAGCTTGCTGCTGCAACCTTTTTCCCGTCAAAAAGAAAACCCTGCCTCCCGTTGACCGGGGATGACAGGGCTTACTTGTGGATGAAGATCGTTATTTCAGGGTCTTCATGATATCTTCATTCTGTTTAACGAATTCGGGGAACTTGGTCTCGTTGGCAATACGGATCGCGTTTTTCGCGGCGGCCATGGCCTCATCCTTTTTACCCAGTTTGGCCAGAATCCTTGTTTTCAGTGTGTGAACCCAGGGTTGTGCATTGGGAGAAGCTTCGGTGGCCTTATTGATCCATACCAGCGCCTGGTTGAGATCTTTGTCGTTGTCAAAATAATAAGAAGCGGCGCCGTAATAGGGTTTGTTATCCTTGTTCATGATGTTGTCGATCGACTTCATCACTTTGCTGTCCACATCGGTGGTAATGGGAAGAGCAACATAAGTTTTATCCCACATGATGCCCAGCATGCAGCTGTTGCTCTTCAGGTCATTAAACATGATCGTGAAGGTTTCGATCGAAAACGGCATTTCCGAGGGGCTCACTTTTACCCTTACCATATCCTGGTCCTGCTTATAGGCCTGCGGGCTGGTTACATCGGTTTGTTTGCTGATGATAATGGTCCATTCTTTGGCATCGGGAATGGTCAGTAAACCATATTTTCCGGCCGGGATCTTGGTGCCGCCGATCATCACTTCATCACCGAAAGTAAGCGTGGTGGCATTATTGGCTCCGGTACGCCAAACCTGGCCAAAAGGTACGAGGTCGCCAAATACAACCCGTCCCTTGATGCCGGGGCGGGAGTAAGATAATTCGATGCTGGAAAGCCCGAAGTTCTGTTTTACGGTTTGCGTGGGACTGGGCGCAGGTGTATTGAGTGGTTGTGCTTCTGTGATCAGCAGGCTGCAGATGGCAACGGCTGATAAAAATATTTTCTTCATAATTGGTTTTTTGAGATGACAAAGGTAGGGGAAATGAGGCGGGAGTCGGGCTTGCCCGCCGTAGCTTTAGCGAAGGCGGGAGTCGGGCCTGCCTGCAGTAGCTTTAGCGAAGGCGGTACCGCAAAGGCCTTATGTATCTAAATGACCTGGAAATTAATGGTTACATGGGCCCGGGTCTTTTTCCCTTCATTCCGCTTCCATTTCGGGCCATCTTTGATCAGGCGGATGGCTTCCTTGTCACAGGCAGGGCATAAGGATCTTTCAATCCGGAATCCGTTGGGTTTGCCGGACCGGTCCACGTCAAAGGAAACCTGAACGGAATGGCTGGTTTTTGATTGCAGTTGCCCGTATTCTTCGGGAATCCTCAGGTTATTGGCCAGGTAGCTGTCATATTTTTCCCAGCCATCCGCGGGTTGCGGTTCATTCAGTTTTTGATCGGAATCTTTTGCGCGGGCAGCCGTATTTGGTTTTTGACTCAGTACAACCACTTCGGACTGATTGCGGCGGTTATCCTGCAGGACCACATTATTACTGGTCACATTATTTCTCAATTGTACATTGGTGTTGTCGTAACCCAGTGAACGGACCTGTACATTTAAAACGGAATCGGCCGCATTCAATACAAAGTTCCCGTTGGCATCAGTATAGGTTGCCGTATTGTCCGTGATATTGGTCAGGTTGGCGAACGGGATACCCGTATTCGATGCATCCGTTACCCGCCCGCGGAATGTATTGGAAGCCTGGTTCCTGTAATACCTGTCATCCGCCTGGCGGTTTTCGGCCAGGTCCCTGTTGGTTTTTACATCTTCGGCGGGTTGTACCGATCTTTTACGGAGCGTGTTATTTTCCGGTTCCTGTTTTTTGGCAACGGCGGATCTTGTTTTAACCTCTTCCGCCACATACTCCTTATCAGTTTCTTTGGCGGCCGCGGGAGACGGGACCGTGGCTGTTGCCGGCGGTTGCACCGGGGCGCCGGTTGAAGCGATTTCACCTTTTGGTTTATTATCTGCAACGACCGGTGCGGTTTCACCAGTTTTTTCTGCCGCAATATCTTTGATGGTGATCGTCTCCGAACCCGGTTTAACGGCTCCGCGGCCATTGGCACTTTCCGTTTGGGTTGTCAGGCCCTGATCCGCTTTCCCGCTTCCGGTAGCTCCTGTTTCGGTTTTCCCGGCCATTGGAACGGGTCCGGGGGAATCGGTGGGAGCCGCTTTTATTTCTTCTTTCTTTCCGGTTGTGGTTTTATCAGCCAGCGCGGTTTCTTTCTTATTGAAAGCGAACTGGTAAACCAGCAAACCCGCCGTTGCCAGGATCAGGATCATCGCGGCGGCCCTCATAAGAGGGGAGAAGTTTCTTCCGCCTTTGAGCGGAACAACGGGTGCGGACCCGGTACGTGCGGCAAGTCTATTCCTGAGATCGGACAGATCTGCGGGGATATCCGTTCCGGCATGCGCAAATCCTTCCAGCGCATCGGCCAGGAATGGGTCCTCCAGTGCCGCTTTCTCCAGGTCGTGTTTTTCCTTTGGAGAAAGTAACCCCCTTTGATACTTTTCAATATCCGCTGAGGTATATTGTTTTATGTTTTTATTTTCTGCCATCCGGCAAAGGATATTCGGTTTATTAATTTTTAATCATCCTATTTCTGCAGACCGGGCCTGCCCAGTCCCTACAGGGCTCTTATTTCCTGTTTTTCCATACATATCTTCAGGTTTCTTCTCCCGTTCTGTATCAGGCTCCGGACCTGGTTCCAGTCCAGCCCGGTTATTTCCGTGATCTCGTTGTAACATTTCCCCTCCAGGTAAAAGAGCCTGATGACTTCTTTCTGATTTGCCGACAGTGTACCGAGACAGTCTTCCAGTTTCTTCAGGTTTTCTTCCCTGTCGAACACACCATTCAGATGCACGATTTCCTCCGATTGCACAATTTCAGGTTTGAACTCCACCGTTTTCAGGTTTCGGGGTGTGCGCAGTTGCATCAGGCAGTGGTTTTTGGCCAGCTGGTGCAGCCAGGCCCTGAAATTGTCCACATCATGTTTTTTTAATTTGGTCACGAGTTCCTCAAAGATCTGCATCACGCTGTCCTTCGCGGTTTCGGTTTCCTTATAATATTTAAGGCAAACGCCATACACCAGGTCCATATACCGCTGGTAGAGCTCGCCCAGTACGGTCATATCGCCCGATTCCCTGTAAAGGGCGACCAGTTCCTTGTCGGTGAGTGAGGAGGGGTTTATGTTCCGGATAAAAGCCAACGGCTAAAATTAACAAATAAAATGCGGACGGGCTCTTATGCAATTGTGAAAATACCGGCATCAGGGTATGCGGTACACCCAACAACTCACGAAAACTTATTTTATGAAACGTATACTTTTTATGATCATACCGGTGGTACTGATCGTGCTGGCTTTCCGTCCTGTTAAAACACATTCCGTATCCGGTACTGTCACAGATGAAACGGGGAATCCCGTGTCCTGGGCCACGGTCATGGTTAAGGGAACATCCACAGGCGCATCGGCTGATGTGAAGGGATTCTACCGGATTACGGCCCCTTCGGGTTCGGCCAAACTGGTTTTTTCATCCCCGGATCATATCACTACGGAAGTGGACATCAGCGGACGATCGATGGTCAACGTGGTATTGAAGAAATCAACTAACGCAACGAAGGAAGTACTGATACGGGGCCAATCCGGCAGAAAAATGCAGGATGCAAGATCGTATGTGGGTTCGGCGCCGATCACCGGCGCTTACCGCCCGGTGTATGAAGAAAAATATTATGGCCACGGGGATGAGGGACTTGTTGAATTCGACCGTGAAGGGTATGATAAGATCACCGAGAACCGTTTCCTGAAAGTTGCAGATAATCCACTCTCCACCTTCTCCATCGATGTGGACGCGGCATCTTACAGCAATATCCGCCGTTTCCTGAACAACAGCCAGCTTCCTCCCGCGGGCGCCGTTCGTATTGAAGAAATGGTGAATTATTTCAAATATGAATATCCCCAGCCCGTGAAAGATGAACCGTTTTCCATCAACACGGAAATTTCCGACGCACCCTGGAACAAGGATCATAAACTGGTGCTGATCGGCTTGCAGGGTAAAAAAATACCCACGCAAAACCTGCCCCCATCCAACCTGGTATTCCTGATCGATGTGTCGGGTTCCATGCAAAGCGCGGAAAAACTGCCGCTCGTGAAATCCTCCATGAAAATGCTGGTGGACCAGTTGCGGCAGGAAGATATGATATCCATTGTAGTGTACGCGGGGGCCGCGGGCCTGGTACTGCCTCCCACAAGCGGTTCGGATAAAAAAAGGATCAAAGACGCTATTGACCAGCTGGAAGCTGGTGGTTCCACGGCCGGTGGTGCGGGAATAAAACTCGCTTACCGGGTGGCCGGGGATAATTTCATGAAGAACGGAAACAACCGGGTCATTCTTTGCACCGACGGCGACTTCAACGTGGGGGAAAGCAGCGATGACGCGATGGAGCGATTGATCGAACAGGAAAGAAAGGGTGGCGTGTTCCTGACCGTACTGGGTTACAGCATGGGTAATTACCAGGATGCCAAGATGCAGAAACTGGCCGACAAGGGGAACGGTAATCATGCCTATATCGATGGTGTCGCCGAAGCCAAAAAAGTGCTGGTGAATGAATTCGGCGGAACATTATTCACGATCGCGAAGGATGTGAAACTGCAGGTGGAATTCAATCCAGCCAAAGTACAGGGCTATCGCCTGATCGGGTACGAGAACCGGATGCTGGCAAAGGAAGATTTTAATGATGATAAGAAGGATGCCGGCGAACTGGGCAGCGGTCACACCGTTACGGCGCTGTATGAAGTGATACCTGTGGGAGTGAAAAGCAGCTTCCTGCAAAAAGTGGATTCGCTGAAATATCAATCCAATATAACGCCCCTTAGCCGCTCTTCCCACAGCGATGAGATCATGACGGTGAAGTTTCGTTACAAAGCGCCGGGCGGGGAGGTCAGTAAGCTTATCGAACATCCCGTAAAAGATAACCAGGTATTGATCCGGCATACTTCTCAAAACTTCCGGTTTGCCGCCGCCGTGGCCCAGTTCGGAATGCTTCTGCGTGAATCCGAATTCAAATCAGCCGCTTCATTTGAAAACGTGATCAGCCTGGCCAGGGAAGCGAAAGGAAGTGATGAAGATGGTTATCGGTCTGAATTCATCCGGTTGGTGGAAAGCGCTCAGTTGCTCGCCAAAGGGAAACCGGAGAGAAAAAGGGAAGTGGAAGGCAGCGAGTAAATTAAGAATGCAGATTGAAGAATTAAGAATGAAGAACAGTTGAATTGGTACTGTTCTTCATTCCTTGTCCTCATATTTTAAACTCCTAACCGGGCTGGCACGTCTTTTTTTAACCCTAAAAACAAATGCCATGAAGTTTATTTTTCAGAAAAGCAATGTATTGCTGTCAGCCTCAGCCCTGGTTGTGGCTGCATTGATCGCCACCACGACTGTTCGACAGGATGAAGACGGAAACATCATTCGTTGCTGCAGTAACCCGGATCTGAACCATGTCTGTGTAATGAAGACCATCCTTGGACTCGATACCACGCAGGAGGGGAAAAGGATCAGTACGTTCAAAACACCGGAGAAAGTGGATGGTTCGCTAAAAAGAGGGCTGGAATGGCTGGGCCGGTCACAGGGAAATGACGGAGGCTGGGGAGCCGGCAGTCATTATAACCAGCAAATAATGGATCCGCATGCAGTAAAAAGCGATCCGGCAACCAGCGCGCTGGTGGCCATGTCGCTACTCCGCACCGGCAACACGCTTTCAAAGGGGGATTATTCGAAGAACCTGAACAAGGTTACCGAATTTCTCCTGAAAGCGGTGGAGGAGTGCCCGGACAACCAGCCCTACCTGACCACGTTAACCAATACGCAACCGCAGACCAAACTCGGAAGAAATATCGATGTGATCCTAACGGCGCAGTATTTCACCAACCTGCTCCGGTATGATATACCCGACGCGCAACAGAAGAAAAGAATCGAAAAAGCGCTGGATAAATGCGTGGCGCGGATACAAAACGGGCAGGACAAAGACGGCAGCTGGAAGGACGGCGGCTGGGCCCCGGTGCTGCAATCCGCACTTGCGAATAATGCGCTGGAGAGCGCCGATGACGTGGGACGGAAAGTGGACAGGGATGTGCTGAAAAAAAGCCGTGAGTACCAGAACAGCAATTTCAACCCGGAAACCAATTCAGCCGTCACCGACAAGGCGGCGGGTGTGATGCTCTATGGTTTGTCCAGCACCACACGGGCCAGCGCGAAAGAATCCAGGAGGGCGCAGGAACTGGTGGATAAGGCAAAGAAAGAGGGAAAGATCAGGGACAATAAGGTTACCGAAGAAAACCTGCGCCAGGCGGGCGTGGATCTCCCGGAGGCCAAGCAACTGGTGACGGCCTATTCCATCAATAAGGCCTCACAGGAACAATCGGTCAGAGAGGATGTGATGAGCGGTTTCGGTAATAACGGGGGCGAAGAGTTCATGAGTTTCCTGATGACCGGGGAAAGCATGATGATGCAGGGCGGGGAAAACTGGAAGAAATGGTATGATATGATGAGCGGGAAACTGCTTAACATCCAGAATAACGACGGAAGCTGGAATGGCCATCACTGTATCACCAGCCCGGTGTTTTGCACCGCCACCTGCCTGCTGATATTGTCGATTCACAAGGATATGCAATTTTCAATGCAACAGCAGCCGCGGGTAAACTGATCATTTAACAGCCGGTTAGTGATACACGGAGTCCTGTTTTTACGGGACTCCCTTTTATTTTTTAAACCCGGGGTGAAACTGTTCCAGCGTCTTGCGGAGGAATTCCCGGTCAAGATGGGTATATATCTCGGTTGTGGTAATGCTGGCATGTCCGAGCATTTCCTGGACCGCCCGCAGATCGGCCCCGCCCTCCACGAGGTGAGTGGCAAAGGAATGGCGGAAAGTATGCGGGGAGATCGTTTTTTGGATGCCGGCTTTTTTGGCAAGATCCTTAATGATATAGAAGATCATCACGCGCGACAGTTTGCCGCCTCTTTTATTCAGGAACAGAATGTCTTCATTGCCTTTTTGGGGGATGACATGCACCCGGATCGAATTCTTATATAAATTGATATACTTTACTGCCGTGCTTCCGATCGGCACCAGTCTTTCCTTTTCGCCCTTGCCTGTGACCCGGATAAACCCGACATCAAGGTATAGCTGCGAAATGCGGAGACTGGTTACTTCACTTACACGCAGGCCACAACTGTACAGGGTTTCGAGGATCGCCTTATTCCTGCCACCCTCCGGTTTACTGAGGTCAATAGCCGCGATCATGCTCTCGATCTCTTCAAAACTGAGTGTATCCGGCAGGGATCTTTTCAGTTTGGGCGTTTCAAGCAGGGCGCTGGGGTCGGTGGTGGCGATATCTTCAAGCAGGCAATACCTGTAAAATGTACGGATGCCGGAGATCATCCTTGCCTGCGTGGTATCCGACATTCCCAGCTTTGCGATTTCCCTGATGAATCCCTGCAGGTCCTTCAGCCTGATATCCGAAGGCGATTTTAATATTCCGCTTTTTTCCAGGTATTCGGTAAGGTGACCGATATCCCTCAGGTACGACTCAACGGTATTGGGTGAGAGGGATCGTTCCAGCTGGAGGTAGGCTTTGAATCCTTTTTTATATGGTTCCCACATGGGGGTGGTTGGTTAATTGGTT
>CAYRHU010000058.1:0-3796 GCA_964424155.1 uncultured Chitinophaga sp. | reverse complement strand
TGGTTAACTGGTTACTGTCCGGTTGCCAAACCGTGATTACTTTTAGGGAGTTGCTTAAAACGCAGGGGTTTCTGTTTCCCGGCTTTTTTTGATGGCAATTAATTTCGTGGCGTACTGTAGGAATACCATATGCTGTAAAGCCAAATCAACTAATCAACCAATTAACTAATTAACCATTTACCTCCCCCTCATCACTACTCCAAAGTAATCTTCTTTTCCAGCTCCGTCCACTTATCATCGATCTTCACCTTTACCCAGATCCGGCCGGGAGTAACATTTACGGAGTCGATGAATTCGTGCAGGGCATCATAATCTATATCCAGGCCCTTGCCAAAGGTCATCATCGCTTTTTTACCGGTGCTGACCTCTTCCACATAGATATTGCCCCGGTCGGTATAAGCGATCATATTATCCGCTACGGCGAATTTGGGATCCAGGTTATTGATCCCGCTGCTGCGTTTGCTGATTGTGCCCGATTTGCTGAAGGGCATCCGGATCTGGTACCCGCGTCCTGTGAGGCAGTCGTTGAACAGGATATAGGCATAGGCCGTATCGCTGAATATACACCGGATGAAATCCTTATTAACGTAGACTGAACCAAAGCCGAATTCCGTTTGCAGGATTGGCATCAGGTCATGGCTGCGGATGACCTGGTCGGGTTTGCAATTCGTTGCGGAGATCTGGATATAGGGGTTGAGGGCATGGTTCCCCCTAAACGTGATCGTGTCGGTAAGACAGGCTGTATCACAGAATGTTTTGGTAGCCGTGGATGACTTACAGGCTGCCAGTGCGAGACCCATCAAGGAAACAGCGACCGGTATAAAAAGTATTTTCATGTTTCAGGCTTTGATGCAAAACAAAAATAACCAATGCCCGCCATCGGCACGGCAATTTATTTATCCTGTGCGCAGCATGCATTTGATTATTATCTTCGGGCGCATGAGTCAATCAATACCCGTTAATCTCCGTTCCTTCCGTCAAAAAGCCCGTCATGCCCGCAGCCGTATGCGCCGATACCTGACCAAACTGGAAAAGGATCCGCCCAAAGCGCTGGACAAAAAGATCGCTGTACTGGAAAAGGAAGTGTGGCGGGAAACGGATTGTCTTACCTGCGCCAATTGCTGCCGGACGATGACACCAACCTACACGGCCAAAGACCTGAAACGCATCTCCGCGCATTTCAATATGAGCGTGGATGAGTTTAAGGAGAAATGGTTGCGGAAAGAACGAGGGGGTGATCGCGACTGGATGAATAAGACGGAACCCTGCCAGTTTCTCGACCTCCAGACGAATATGTGCTCCATATACGAGATACGACCCGCCGATTGCGCGGGGTTTCCGCATCTTTCCAAAAAATTCGCCGATTTCGCCCATGTTCATAAACAGAATGTGGAATTGTGCCCGGCCACCTACAGGCTGGTGGAGAAGATGATGGAACGATTATAGTAATCGCAGGAACGACGCGTATTCTGTAGAGACAAGGCATGCCTTGCCTCTAAAGGAAAACATCCTGCAGCAGGAAAAGTTCCGGGTTTTTATTTCGGTGCATGATTACCGAAACGATATCAAATTGAATCCAGGCATGCCCCTTGTTGCGATAAAGGTATTCGTCGGCTGCGCGTTTCAGTTTTTTGAATTTCTTTTTCGTGACGCTGTCTTCGGGATACCCGTGAGGACTGGAATAACGGGTCTTCACTTCAATGAAGTGCAGGAATTTGTCTTTTTGCGCAATGATATCTATTTCTAACTGGCCGCTGCGCCAGTTGCGATGCAGGATCCTGTAGCCACCCTCTTCGAGCCATTTCGCCGCCAGTTCTTCCCCTTCCTTTCCCAGTTCGTTATGCAGGGCCATGCATTATCTTT
Source organism: uncultured Chitinophaga sp. (assembly GCA_964424155.1). GTDB lineage: Bacteria > Bacteroidota > Bacteroidia > Chitinophagales > Chitinophagaceae > JJ008. The sequence goes on along the minus strand of CAYRHU010000058.1, from coordinate 1,933 downwards.
ACTTCACTATAACCGAATGTAATTCATGCCAGGCGTTTTTTCTTTAAAAGGGGTAATAAAACATTATGATTGGGGAGGAACCCGTTTCATTCCTCATTTAACAGGAGAAAAAAACGGGGAGGACCGGCCTTTTGCCGAATACTGGATGGGAAATCACCCGTTGGGTAAGTCCGTCGTGCAAACCGGGAAAGGGGAGGAATTGCTGGAAGCGCATACCGGCCGGCTCAGCTTTCTTATGAAAGTACTCGATGTAAAGGATATGCTTTCGATACAGGTTCATCCCGACAGGAAGGGTGCAGAAGAGGGGTTCGCCCGCGAAAATGCGGCCGGCATACCACTGGATGCGCCGAACCGGAATTACCGGGATGACAATCATAAACCCGAACTAATGGTGGCCCTGGGTGATTTCTGGTTGCTGCATGGGTTTAAACCGCCGGAAGAACTGACTGATATTTTGCTGAATGTCGTGGAGTTGCAGGAGTTACTTCCCATATTCAATGAATCCGGTTATTTCGGTCTTTACCGGCATATTATGACCATGCCGCAGGGAGAGGTAGACCGGATCCTGGGATCCCTGGTCACCAATATTTCTTCTGTATACCAGAGTAAAGGCCCCGACCGGACCAGCGAGGATTTCTGGGCGGCCCGGGCGGCGGCGACCTATGCTAAAAATGGGGGTTATGACCGGGGGATATTTTCCATTTACCTGTTCAATCTCGTGCATTTAAAAAAGGGAGAGGGGATCTACCAGGGACCCGGTGTGCCGCATGCATACCTGGAGGGACAGAATGTGGAGATCATGGCCAGTTCGGACAATGTGCTGAGGGGAGGGTTAACCACCAAACATATTGACGTAACGGAACTTCTGCGTCACGTGAAATGTGAAGCCGGTTACCCGGATATCCTGACGGGAGAAAGGATCAGTAAAGAACAATATATTTATTCAACACCCGCGAGGGATTTCAGGTTAGAAAAAATTGAACTGGCCGGGCAGAAGATGCTTCAGTTAAGTTCCGGTTTCCCGGAAATCCTGTTGCTCACCGAAGGAGCGGTACAGGTCGGGGAGGAGGGGGTGCAGTTGAAATACGGGCAACCCGCAGCCGCGGTATTGGCCGGAACCCGCTACACCCTGTCCGGGTTGGCACCGGGATCGGTTTTGTTCAGGGCCTGCTCAGGCATGGGAGAATTATCTGTTCCCCATTAACAGACGTTGATAAATAGCCCGGTCAATTGCATCAATTCGATTATTTTTGCTCTTCACCCAATCGCATTTTTATGAAGGCAAACGGACGGTTAATTCTCTTTACGGTGATCCTGGTGGCATTGTCGGCCGCCTGCAAATACTTTTTTGGTCCCGACCCCGGGTGGTCCGGCTTCTCCCCGGTGATCGCCATCGCTCTTTTTGCGGGCATGATCATTTCCCGGAAGGATTTTTCGTTCCTCCTGCCTTTACTCGCCCTGTTTCTTAGTGACGCGGTGATCCAGGTTCTTTATTTAAATGACCTGTTTCCCTATGCCGGTTTCTACGAAGGTCAGTGGAAAAATTACCTTCTTCTTTTATCGGCCACCCTGCTGGGATGGTTATTGAAGGGTCGCAGCTACGGTTCAATCTTTGCCGGCAGCATCGCCGCGCCCACCGTTTATTTCCTGGTGTCCAATTTCATGGTTTGGAGCGCAGCGGCGGAAGCGATCTATCCCAAAACAATGAACGGCCTCCTGCTTTGTTATGAAGCGGCCATCCCCTTTTACCGGAATTCCCTGATCGCGACAATGGTTTTCCTGCCGGTGGCACTGGTTCTGTACAACTACCTGACAAGGAAGAAGGCGGAATTAAGGATGGTGCTGTAAATGGCGGGGTAATTAGTTAATTGGTTGACTGGTTAATTAGTTAATTGGGTCCTGGGTGCAATATTTCCTTAATAATTCCTTGACA
>CAYRHU010000057.1:0-25220 GCA_964424155.1 uncultured Chitinophaga sp. | reverse complement strand
AAAAGTGAAGGACTTAACAGATAACATGGATGGTTTTTTCGTACTTTTATTCTGAACTACCTTTACCGGGTCCTACCGGGTTGGAGGGATTAAAGATACTGTCTTGAGCCCTTGTGCCGGGGACATTTATTTAACCTGAACTGGCTGCCCGAACGCATATCAGACCGATTAATGAGATATTCGAAACAGCAAAGAATCTATGAAGAAAGCATTTAGCCTGCTCGCCGCTCTTTCCTTCCTGGTCTCCGTGCCCGCCGCGGCCCAGGTAAGCACCGTGGAATTTGGCAAGAACCGTGTCCAGTACCAGAAGTTCAAATGGAAATATTACCAGACCGATAACTTCAACACCTATTTCAGCCAGGACGGGCTGGGTCTGGGCAAATATGTGGCCCAGGTGGCCGAAATGGAACTTCCCTCCATCGAAGAATTCGTTGAATACGGGTCGCAGCGCCGTATCAATATCGTGGTGTATAACAACTACGACGAAATGCAGCAGTCCAATATCGGGCTGGGAATAGACTGGCAGAACACCGGCGGGGTGACCAAACTGGTGAATAATAAAATGATCATTTACTTCGATGGCAACCACGATAACCTGCGCCGGCAGATCCGCCAGGGGATCGCGCGGGTGCTGGTCGACAACCTGCTCTTTGGCGACGACCTGGGCGAATTTGCCGCCAACCAGGCCCTGCTCGATCTGCCCAAATGGCTGACCGACGGGTATATTTCCTTTGCCGCTGAAAACTGGAGCACCAGCCTGGATGACGATCTCCGCGGGGCGATGCTTAACGGCGATTACCGGAATTTTTACCAGCTTGCTTTCGACAAACCCCTGCTGGCGGGTCACTCCCTCTGGAAATACATGGCCGACAAGTATGGCAAAAACAAAACCACGTACTTCCTGTACCTGGCCCGTATCTACCGCAACCTGAACAATGCATCCAATAAGATCGCGAAGAAAAAATTCAAAAAACTGCTGGAAGATTTCATGACCGAAGTGCAGCAAATGTACTTCAAGGATATCCGCGGCCGCCGCAATACACCCCGCGGCCAGTTATCCGTTTCGGAAGATATCGGGAAAAAGGATTTCATCCGTTTTAATGCCAATCCCATTCCGAGAAGTTTTACCTACGCCGTCGTGGAATTCAAACAGGGACGCTACCAGGTGGTGCTGATGGAAAATTTTGTGGACCGGAAGGTCCTGCTGAAACTGGGTGTGCGTACCCGGGAAAAAGACCTGCACCCCAATTACCCTTTGCTGGCCTGGGACGGGAAGGGCACCCGGCTCGCTGTGCTGTATAACGATGAGGGCAAGACGAAATTCTTTGTTTATGACCTCGTGAACCGAAACAAACTCTGGCAGCATGAGATCGACAAGTTTGACCAGGTGCAGGATATGAAGTACATGCTGGACAACAATACGCTCCTCCTCAGCGCGGTCCGGAGCGGTCAAACTGATATTTATGTTTACAAGATCGACAAACAAACCTTTGAACAGGTGACCAATGACGTGTATGACGACCTGGACCCCTCGTTCGTGGCTTTCCCCAATAAGACGGGGATCCTGTATTCCAGCAACCGCCCCTCGGCGCAGGCCGCGAGCAGCGATGATTCCCTCCCCGGCCAGCATTTCAACATTTACATGGTGGATAACTGGAACAAATCCGAATTCAAACAGATCTCCAAACTCACCGACCTCCGGTTCGGGAACGCGCGTTTTCCCTCGCAGTACAATCAGTCTCATTTCACTTTTGTAAGCGACGAAAACGGCGTGAACAACCGCTATGCCGGTTTCTTCACCACGGAGAGGGCGGGCCTGGACACGCTGGTGTTCATCGGGGATGAAGTGCTGCGCAACCCGCCGCAGAAAGATGTGGACAGCCTGCTGAAGGAATGGAACAAGACCGATATCGACTCCGTGGGATTTGTATCCATCACCGCGGACTCTTCGTATGTATTCCCGCTGACCAATTACCAGAGCAGCATGCTCGAAACAAGAACGGCGGGTGATAACCAGATGGTGAGTGAAGTGGTGAAACTGGGCGATACCAAATTGCTATACCGGTTACGTGTTGACGAAAATACGCTCCGCCGCCGCAACATCACCGCCCGCCCCACCGAATACATGCGAAAACTGATTGAAGAAGAAAAAAAATCCATCCGCCGGGAATCGGTCATCCAGCCCCGTAAGGATACGACCACCGGGCAGAAGGATTTTTTCAACAGCGGTTTTGAAGAAGAAAAACCGGACAGCAGCAAACTGGGACAGGTGGTGGCCGGCACTGTGGTGCAGAAAGAATCGGTGCTGAAAAAAGCGAAGGTCTGGGAATATCGGCCACCGAAATTCTTCAATGATTACCTGGTCAGCGGTTTCAACAATAACGTACTTATCACACGCTTCCAGCCCTTCCAGGGAGGGAATGGCCCGGTTCAGCTCAGCAACGGGGATCCGCTCAACGGGATCCTGCGGGTGGGCACTTCCGACCTGTTCGAAGACTGGAAATTCGCGGGGGGGTTCCGGATCAGTCCCGACCTGAACAACAACGAATATGTGCTCACCAGCCAGTACCTGAAAAAGAGGATCGATTACAGCCTCACCTATTACCGCAATGTGGTTCGCAATCCGCCTCTGTACGACACTTCGCTGTATAACGTTAAGCAATACACGAATCTTTACCAGGTGGGTATCACCTACCCCTTTAACCGCATCCAGAGCGTACGGTTGAACCTTGGCTATCGCAACGACAAATATGTGAAATTACCCAGTCCCTTCCTCCCGCATATCCTGGGCGCTTCCGATGACAGGCAAACCTATGGACTGGCACATATCGAATACGTACATGACGACGCCGTGAGCCCCGCCACGAATATCTGGAACGGGCTTCGGTGGAAAGTGTACGTGGATGTAAATGCCCGCATTAAAAAGACCGGCGCCGCGGGTCCTAAAAAACATCCCACGACATTCAACTTCGGATTCGACGGTCGTCATTACCTGCCCATCTACCGCAATATCATTTGGGCAATGCGGGCGGCGGGCGATTTTTCATGGGGTAACCAGAAGATCATTTATTACCTCGGCGGAGTGGACAACTGGCTGATGTTCGGCAATAACCAGAAAGATGACGGATCATACCGTTATTTCGACCCGGCCAACAAACCCGACCCCGACAACGATTATGCCTACCAGTCGCTGGCCGTCAACCTGCGTGGCTTCCGGCAGAATGTGGCCAACGGAAACAACGCGGTGGTCATCAATAGCGAGATCCGGGTACCCGTTTTCACTTCCTTCTTCAACAAGCCGATCAATAACGCCTTCCTCCGCAATTTCCAGATCGTGCAGTTTGTGGACCTGGGTACCGCCTGGAACGGACGCTTTGATAAATTCGAAAGACCCAATGTCACCTATTTCTCACCTCCCATCACGCTTAAAGTTAAAGCGGGTGGCGTGGGGCCTTTTGCCGGAGGTTATGGTTTTGGCGCACGCAGTACATTGCTGGGATATTTCCTGCGGGTAGATGCCGCCTGGGAAATGAACGGAGTATTCAAAGGAAAACCGCAATGGTATTTCGCCATGGGACTTGATTTCTGATCCTGTTTAGATCCGCATTATGACAAAGCTCCTTTGCCGGGAGCTTTGTCGTTTGGAATATCCAATCTACCCGGGGATGAATTAATTACAAATACAAAGCGCTCATTCATCAATTTATCCATTCCCAAATCCGCTGCCAAAGCGTATTTTTAAAGACTGATGCCATACCGGAAACAATACCGATCCGTTGCATTGACCTTATCTTTCCTGTTAATAACCCAGGCCGCGCTTTCCCAGGGTAAGATCCTGCGCGGCACCGTTCAGGATGCCAGCAGCGAAGAGGGGATCCCCTTCGCCTCGGTACAGTTCCGTAACACGACTGTCGGCAAACTCACCGACTCCTCGGGTAGTTTTAGTTTTAATTTATCCGCCTGGCCTTCTGATACGCTGGAAGTCACCTGCGTGGGTTACCAGCCCTTTTACCTGGTACTCGGCAAAGACCGTGATTCGCTGAGCCTGGCCATCCTTATGGAAAGAGGCACTTTCAGCGAAGGAGCTTCCGTTAAGGTCAAAGTAAACAAGGGGTTGCTGGTGTGGCGTAAGATCGTGGAGAACAAACCCCGGAACGACCGGTACCGTTTCGACAATTTTTCATACGAATTATATAACAAACTGGAACTGGATCTGAAAAATATCAACTTCCAGAAATTCGGAAAATTCAAGCCCCTCAAATCCGTCAGCGACCTGATCAACCAGAACATCGATACCGCCGAAGGGGTGCGTTACCTGCCTACCTATCTTACCGAAGCACTCTCCGATTACTATTACCAGAAAGAACCGAAAAAAAGAAGGGAGATCATCAAAGCGGCCAACCTGTCCGGTGTAAAGAACGAAAGCGCACTCAAACTGCTGGGAGGCATGGACCAGGTGGTGAACGTATACAACAATTTCATTCCTGTATTTGATAAGCAATTTGTCAGCCCGGCCAGTGATAACGGCGACTACTACTACAATTACCGCGTGGTGGATACCCAGCAGATCGCGGGACACCGCTACTTTCACCTGGTGTTTACACCCCGGCGCAAGGGCGGTGACACCTTTGAAGGCGATTGCTGGGTGCATGTGGGAAGCTTTGCCATTCAGCGAATGAACCTGCGGCTGGGTAAGGAGGCCAATGTCAATTTTGTTGAAAATCTCAGCATGATCCAGGAATACCGGCTGATCGATGACAGCACCTGGTTTCTTTCAAAAGATAAATTTGTTCTTGACATTTCTCCTGTCGGGAAAGACAAACCGGGTTTCATCGGAAGAAAGACCACCACGTACCGGAATGTCGTGGTCAATGACAGCTCGGTGCTCCGCGAACTGGGCAAGAACAAACTGATGGAAGAGATTATTACCCTGCCTGAAGCATCGGGAAAGTCAAAGGAATTTTGGGCCAACGCCCGCCATGAACCGCTCACCAGGAACGAAAGCGGCATCATCAAAATGATCGATACCCTGACCAGCGCCCCCGTATTCCAGAAATTCACCCGCACCATGGGTTTTATCGGCACCGGTTATAAGGATATCGGCAATTACCAGATCGGGCCCTGGTACAACTGGATCTCTTCCAACGGATGGGAAGGTCTCCGGGTACGGTTTGACCTGGGCACCAACAAACGTTTCAATAAGAAAATAAAATTACATGCCTACCTGGCCTATGGTTTTGGCGACAAAAAACTGAAAGGAATGGCGGAAACATTCTTCCTGCCGAATAAAGATCCCCGGACCTACCTGTATGCGTCGTTCACCAATGACCTCGACTGGGGGCAGAACTATTATGGCGAGGTTTCTCAGGACAATATTTTTGCCCTTGCGATAAGGAAAAGGGGGATCCCGGTTAAGAACATCAAGGTGAATGAAAAACGCCTGGAGTTCTTCAAGGAAGTACTGCCCTGGATGTCGAACCGGGTAACGATCATCCATAAATCCACCCTCCCGCTTCGTAACCTCGTGCCGCTGGATTCGTTTCGCGCGACGGCTGCTTACGATCCCCTCACTACATTCGAAGTCTCGATCCGGCTGCGCTTCGCCTGGCTCGAACGTTTTTTGGAAAGTCACTTTTACCGGACCAGCCTGGGCAGCGTTTACCCGATCGGTGAAATCCATATCGCCCGGGGATTCTCCGGCGTTTTCCGGAGCAGCTATAAATACACAAAAGTCTCCGCCAGCCTTTCCGACAACTTCAAAATTCCCCCATTGGGAAACATTTCCTGGTATGTGTACGGCGGAAAAACATTTGGCACCCTCCCCTACACCCTGCTGGATATCGCACCGGGAAATGAATTATACTATTACAACAAGTATGCATTCAACATGATGAACCGGTGGGAATTCATTCACGACAAGTATGCGGGAGTTAACCTTGAACATAATATCGGCAACGGCATCTTCCGCTGGTTTCCCAAACTCCGGTTCCGCCAGTTCTGGACGGCTAAAGCCCTCTGGGGCAGTCTCACCCCCTCCAACCGCGCGCTGAATTTTAAAAACGGCTATACGTTCCAGACACTGGATGGAAATACCTATCTCGAACTGGGGACGGGGGTAGACAATATTTTCCGCGTCTTCCGGATCGATTTTATCTGGCGGGTACTTCCCTCCTCCCTTCCGAAAGAAGGGGATAAGAATTTCGGTGTGTTCGGAAGTTTCAGGGTGACGTTTTGATTTACTTTCAAAAATTGTTCGCGAACCATTTTCCCGCAGCACCCCCTCTGTCGCATTTTCATTAACTTCCTTTTCAAATAAGTTCCATGGCTCATTTTATTCTCGCCCTTGACCAGGGCACCACCAGCAGCCGTAGCCTGGTATTCGACAAAAAAGGACAAATCATCGGTTCGGCGCAAAAAGAGTTCAAACAGTATTACCCGCAGCCGGGATGGGTGGAACATGATGCCAACGAGATCTGGAGCACCCAGTTCGGCACGATGGCCGAAGCCGTGGCCAGCGCCGGCATCCAGATGAAACAGGTGGCCGGGATCGGCATCACCAACCAGCGGGAAACGACCGTTGTTTGGGACCGGGCGACAGGCCAACCCATTTATAATGCAATTGTGTGGCAGGACCGGCGCACGGCGGCCTATTGTGATGAATTGCGGGCCGTAGAGACAGGGCATGCCCTGTCTCTACGGATTCAACAAAAAACGGGGTTGATCATCGACGCCTATTTTTCCGCCACCAAATTAAAATGGATATTGGACAATGTGGATGGCGCCCGCACCCGCGCCAAAAAAGGCGAACTGGCCTTCGGCACCATCGACACCTGGCTGACCTGGAAACTGACCAACGGTGCGGTGCATGTCACGGATGTTTCCAACGCCTCGCGAACCATGTTGTTCAATATACATACCCTGGAATGGGACAGCGAACTCCTGGCACTGTTTGATATCCCGGCATCCGTGTTACCGGAGGTAAAACCGAGCAGCAAGATCTACGGGGTAACCGGCAACATCATTCCCAACTCGCGCATACCGATCGGCGGAATGGCGGGCGACCAGCAGGCCGCGCTGTTTGGACAGCTTTGCACCGAACCCGGCATGGTGAAAAATACCTATGGCACCGGTTGCTTCATGCTGATGAATACGGGAGAGAAAGCCATTGCTTCCACAAACAACCTGCTCACCACCATCGCCTGGCAGATCGACGGGAAAACGGAATATGCGCTGGAGGGAAGCGTGTTCATCGCCGGAGCCGTGGTGCAATGGCTGCGCGATGAACTGAAGATCCTCCGCATTTCGGCTGAGGTGGAGCCATTAGCGGCTTCGGTAAAAGACAGCGACGGAGTTTACTTCGTACCCGCCTTCGCGGGTTTGGGCGCCCCTCACTGGAACCCGCATGCCAGAGGATCGCTGTTCGGCATGACAAGAGGAACAAACAACGCCCATATCGCCCGGGCCGCGCTCGACAGCATCGCGTATCAAACCTATGATGTGCTGAAAGCCATGGAAGCGGACGCCGGAATAAAAATATCGGAACTGCGGGTCGACGGCGGCGCCACGGTCAACAACGCGCTGATGCAGTTCCAGTGCGATATACTTCAATGCAACGTGGTGCGACCCACCATCACCGAAACCACGGCACTGGGTGCTGCCTACCTGGCCGGCCTTGCCGTGGGGTACTGGAAAAATATCGCTGAGATCCGCGATCAGTGGAAGGCCGAACGGATCTTCAAGCCCTCCCTGACAGTTGAAAATCGCGATACCCTGGTGAATGGATGGAACAGGGCGGTGAAGGCGGCGATTGCATGGGCTTATGAAAAATAAATGAACAGGTAAAATGCTCAATAAGCAATGTTCAATGAGTCAATTTTCAAATGAGGATAATCCTGCATTGGACATTGACCTGGATTGTTGAATATTGAACATTTTCATTCAAAGTAAAACCGGCATGACCCGCACCGAAATGATACAAAGATTGTCCTCCCAAACCGAATGGGATATCTGTATCATCGGTGGCGGCGCCACGGGACTCGGTACGGCACTCGACGCCGCGTCACGGGGATTAAAAACCGTTTTATTCGAACAGTATGATTTCGCCAAGGGCACCTCATCCCGCAGTACCAAACTGGTGCACGGAGGCGTGCGCTACCTGCAGCAGGGTAATATCAAACTCGTGATGGAGGCCCTGAAAGAAAGAGGGCGCCTGCTTCGCAACGCACCCCATCTTGTACACAATCAACAATTCATTGTGCCCAATTACAAATGGTGGGAGAAATCTTTTTACGGCATCGGGCTGAAGATCTATGATAAAATGGCCGGGAAACTGGGACTGGGTCCCTCCCGGTTCCTGTCCAGGGAAGAAACCCTGCAAATGGCTCCCACCCTTGACCCGGCGGATCTCAGGGGAGGCGTGTTGTACCACGACGCCCAGTTCGACGATGCTAAACTGGCTATGGCAATCGCACTGACGGCGGCTCAGCAACAGGCCGTATTGCTGAATTATTTCCCCGTCACCGCTTTTTTGAAAATGCAGAATAAGATCTGCGGCGTTTGGGTGAGAGACCATTTTTCCGGAAAGGAATATGAGATCAGGAGCAAGGTTGTCATCAATGCCACGGGTGTATTTACGGATGCTGTCATGAAAATGGATAACCCGAAACATGCAGGCATCATTCGCCCCAGCCAGGGTATTCACCTGGTAGTGGATAAAGAGTTTTTACCCGGTGAGGCCGCCATCATGATCCCCCGGACAGACGACGGCCGGGTGCTGTTTGCCGTACCCTGGCAGGATAAAGTGGTGCTCGGAACCACGGATACGCCCGTAAATGAAATAAAAGCGGAACCGGTTCCCCTCGCCGAGGAAATAGAATTTATTCTTACCCATATTGCCCGCTATCTTACCAGGGATCCCCAACCGGCTGATATAAAAAGTATGTTCGCGGGTTTACGTCCGCTGGTAAAAGGGAAAAAGGGTAAAACCGCCGCCATCGCGAGGGATCACCTGGTTACGATCGGGGACTCCGGGCTGATCACTGTTACCGGGGGCAAATGGACCACCTACCGGCGCATGGCGGAAGATGTGGTGGATATTGCCATAAAAGAGAAAGGCCTGATTGCGGGAAATTGCCTTACCGAAAACCTGATGCTCTTTGGTTGCGTAGAGGATCCGGTGAACGACAAGGGCGTCCCGCGTTATTATCATTACAGCGTGGATTGGATATTGAAAGAATACAATCGTGGCAATAAACAGGTGTTTGAAAGGATTCACCCGGGCGCACCCGTCACCAAAGGTGACTTGTGGCTGGCCCTTAAACAGGAAATGTGCATGACCGTGGAGGATTTTTTGTCGCGCCGCAGCCGTCTCCTGTTGCTGAATGCCCGTGCCGCCATGGAGGCCGCTCCCGAAACGGCCCGCCTGATGGCAGCGGAACTGGATAAAGATGAGGCGTGGATACAGGAACAAATCAATAACTTTAATTCGATAGCGGGGAATTATCTTCCTCATTCCTGATTTATAAATTCAATCCATTAATTCATGTCCGCATTCATAGGTGAATTCACCGGAACCGCTTTACTCATAACCATGGGCGCCGGTGTCGTTGCTAATGTTGTTCTGAGTAAATCTAAGGGGAATAACGGCGGCTGGATCGTCATTACTTTTGGATGGGCCATGGCGGTTTTTCTAGGTGTTTACGCTTCGGTTCACCTCGGCGGAAAAGGTCACCTCAACCCGGCTGTCACGATCGCTCTGGGCCTGTTCGGCGACTTTGAAAAAGAACTCATACCCACTTTCATCCTGGCCCAGTTCGCCGGCGCATTCACCGGCGCTATCATTTGCTGGCTGGCTTATAAAAAACACTTTGACGAACCGGGAGATAAGGACCTGAAACTGGCGATATTTTGCACGGCGCCGGCGATCCGAAATCCTTTTTTCAATTTGCTTACCGAGATCATCGGCACCTTTGTTTTGCTTTTCGGAGCCCTGCTGGCATCCCCTTCATCCTCCACACTGGGCGCACTCGACGCCCTTCCTGTTTCCCTGCTGGTTTTAGGTATCGGTCTGTCACTCGGGGGGCCCACCGGTTATGCGATCAACCCGGCGAGGGACCTGGGCCCCCGTATCGCGCATTTTATTTTACCCATACCCGGTAAACGGGATAGTGACTGGAGTTATGCCTGGATACCGGTTGCCGGTCCGGTTATCGGCGCTGCACTGGCTGCATGGGTGCGTACTTTATTGTGAAGCTGTTTCCGCAGAAAAATATTTTTTCCTGAACCAAAACGCCAGGTTCACCAGTGCGATCAGGGCCGGCACTTCCACCAGCGGACCGATCACGCCCGCAAATGCCTGGCCGCTGTTGATCCCGAAAACACCGATCGCCACGGCAATGGCCAGTTCAAAATTATTGCCCGCCGCGGTAAAGGCGATCGAAGTGCTTTTGGAATAATCGGCGCCCATTTTCCGGCCGATAAAAAAACTCACCAGGAACATGATGGCAAAATAAATGACCAGCGGCAGCGCGATCCGTAACACATCCAGCGGAATATTCACGATCAGCTTTCCTTTCAGGCTGAACATGATGACAATGGTGAAAAGCAGCGCGATCAGGGTAATGGGTGAAATAAAGGGTATGAATTTTTGCTGGAACCATTCTTCGCCTTTCCATTTTATCAGTAGATACCGGCTTATCACACCGGCAGCGAAAGGAATACCCAGGTAAATGGCGACCGATTCCGCGATCTGGCCGATGGTGATATCCACCTGCAGGCTTTTCAGCCCGAACAGGGGCGGCAATACGGTAATAAAAATATATGCATAGACACTGTAGAGCAATACCTGGAAAATACTGTTCAAGGCCACCAGTCCGGCCGCGTATTCCCGGTTGCCTTCAGCCAGTTCGTTCCATACGATCACCATCGCGATGCACCGGGCGATCCCGATCAGGATGAGTCCAACCATATATTCGGGATAAGCCGGGAGAAAAAGAATGGCCAGCAGGAACATCAGGATGGGGCCGATGATCCAGTTCAGGAGCAGCGACACCCCCAGCACTTTCGCGTTTTTAAAAACCTCTCCCATTTTTTCATATCTCACTTTGGCCAGCGGCGGATACATCATCAGGATCAGCCCGATCGCCAGGGGGATATTGGTCGTACCGCTGGAAAAGGAATTAATGAAAACGGAGGATGAGGGTATAAAATATCCAATACCCACACCGAGTAACATAGCAAGGAATATCCAAAGGGTCAGGTACCGGTCGAGAAACCCCAGTTTTTTTCTTTCGGCGGCAGGGGCGCAATTTTGTACAGACATTGATTGAAGCGTATTTGCATGGCAATGATAATACTTATTATCATTAACGGCCGGTGATGATTAATCTGTAATTTTAGAAACAATCCCGCTTATGCATAAAAAAATATTTTTGGCGCCGTTCATTGCATTATGGGCATTCACCCTGTATAGCCAATCCCCTGAATCGAAACTGAAAGAGCTGCATATTGAACTGCCTCCGATCGGCCAGCCTATCGCCAACTATGTGCATGTGGTGCGTAGCGGCAACCTGCTTTTCCTGGCGGGAAAAGGTCCTTCCGATGAGAAAGGCGAGTTCATAACCGGTAAAGTGGGCAAGGACCTGACCATTGAACAGGGACAGGCCGCAGCCCGGCTCACCGCCATCAACCAGCTGGCCGTGCTGAAAGCGGAACTCGGTGACCTCAGCAAAGTGAGACGGATCGTGAAAGTGCTGGGTATGGTAAACTGCGAACCGGATTTTAAGGATCACCCAAAAGTAATCAACGGCTTCTCCGACCTGGTGGTACAGGTTTTTGGTGAAAAAGGGAAACATGCCAGGTCCGCGGTGGGCATGTGCTCTTTACCCCGCAATATGGCGGTGGAGATCGAGTTGGTGGTGGAAGTGGAATAATCTTATTGATTGCAGGCCTCTATGATAATCGCACAGGCCCTGCTTATCTGTTCTTCCGAAATAATCAATGGCGGGGAGATCCTTAAAGATGCCGGCGCGAAAAGAAACCAGTCGGTCAGCACCCCTTTTTCCATACAGGCATCGATCACTTTCCTGTTTGTTTCGAATGAATCAAACTCTACGGCCATCCACAAACCGAAAGAGCGGATGGCTTTTATCTTTGGATGCACCAGCAAAGACCGGAACAACTTCTCTTTTTCTTTCACCGTTTCGATCCAGCCTTCTTCCAGCAGCGCTTTCATCGCTGCCAGGCCGGCCGCGCAGCAAACCGGGTGACCGCCGAATGTGGTGATATGACCCAGCACCGGGTTCGCGATCAGCGCATCCATTATTTTCTTATCCGCAATAAATGCCCCCAGCGGCATGCCGCCGCCCAATGCCTTCCCCAATAATAAAATGTCCGGAACGATGTCAAAATTTTCAAAACCCCAAAGCTTACCCGTCCTGCCAAAACCAGCCTGGATCTCATCCAGTACGAGCAGGTTCCCGGTTGCAGTGCACTTTTCGCGCAACGCTTTCATCCATTCTCGGGAAGGAACGATAATACCACCCTCCCCCTGTACCGTTTCGGTGATCACACAGGCTGTACTTTCGGTGATCTCATTCAGCGCTTCAAAAGAATTAAAGGGGAGATGCAGTATATCAGGCAGCAATGGCCGGTAGGCATTTCTCCAGTATTCATCCCCGATGATGCTCAGCGCTCCCTGCGTGGAACCGTGATAAGCCTGCTCAAATCCGATGATACCGGTGCGGCCAGTTACCCGCTTGGCCAGTTTCATCGCGCCTTCCACGGCCTCGGCACCCGAATTGGTGAAATAAACGGAGTTGAGTGAAGCGGGCAGGTGTTCAGCCAGCAGACGGGCATACTGTACCTGCGGGGCCTCCACGAATTCGCCATATACCATCACATGCAGGTAGGCTTCCAGTTGTTTTTGTATGGCCGCTATCACTTTCGGGTGTCGATGCCCCAGGTTGGCCACGCTGATCCCGCCGATCAGGTCGATATATTCTTTCCCTGCCGCATCATACAGTGTGCAGCAGTCGGCCTTTACGATCTCCAGTGCCAGCGGAGCCGGGGAGGTCTGGGCCACATGCCTTAAAAAAAGTTCGCGCTGGGTCAAGAAACTTATTTCACGCAAAGAACGCAAAGGAGGCGCAAAGGGGCAAGGAATTTCGGAACTTTGAGAGTGAGTCGGGAGTCGGGCTTGCCCGCCGAAGCTTCAGCGTAGGCGGGAGTCGGGCTTGCCCGCCGAAGCTTCAGCGTAGGCGGGAGTCGGGCTTGCCCGCCGAAGCTTCAGCGTAGGCGGGAGTCGGGAGCATATTGCTTATATCAACTCCGATCAAGTAGGAAAATTCTGACCTTAGGAAAACCAAAACCATAAACTATAAACCATAAACCACAAACCATAAACATGCCCCTCATCCTCCCGGTAGAAGACAAATCCCCCCAATTCGGCACCAACTGTTTTATCGCCCCCAATGCCACCATTGTGGGAGATGTGATCACCGGCGACGACTGCAGTTTCTGGTTTAACACCGTAATCCGGGGCGACGTGAATTTCATCCGCATGGGTCATAAGGTAAACGTGCAGGACGGGGCCTGCATACATTGCACCTACCAGAAATATGGCACCACGATCGGGAATTATGTATCCATCGGGCATAACGCCATCGTGCATGGCTGCACCCTGCACGACAATGTGCTGGTGGGCATGGGTGCCATTGTGATGGACAATGCCGTGGTCCACAGCAATACCATCATCGCGGCCGGCGCGGTGGTGCTCGAAAACACGATTTGTGAAGCCGGCAGCATTTATGCCGGTGTACCGGCTAAAAAAGTCAAGGACATTTCGCAGGAACTCATCAGCGGCGAGATCCACCGGATCGCAAACAATTATGTGAAGTATGCGGATTGGTTCAGGTAAGAATAAAGCTGCGAGCTATTAGCTACGAGCTACAAGCTTATATAAGCACTTTGACTGCCAGGGAGTTAACCCGGAAATTGGAGTTCACTGCTCGAAGCTCGCAACCTGTAGCTCGTAGCTTTTCGTAAGTAGCTTTACTATTTTACAGACAATTAATTCTACGTAAATTCGTTAGTCATTACAAGCTGTGAACATGAAAAACCTCCGGTATCTTACAATTGCCCTGAGCCTCGTGGTGGTCTTATCCTCCTGCGGCAAACTGAGCAACCTGTTCAAGAGAAAAACCGGATGCCCCAGCAACGGAAAGAACGTGGGCGCCGAAAAGATCCTCAGCGGCGACCCCGATGCAGCTAAATCAATGAAGAAAGCGAAGAAATTCAGGAGTTAAGGTTTTGTTATGTGCAGCGTTTGAGTTCCCACTCATGTCTTATGAGTGATACTCGATTATTTTATCCGTAGTATGAACCAACTAAAACACCTTAACCATGAGCCTTACCCTCCGAACCACCCTCGGTTGTACCGAAGCTGTCATCGCCGATGACGGCGGATTAAAACAGTTTTACCGCGTGGCTGATATCCTCAGCCAGGATTTCAAGATCCGGTTTTCCAACAAGGAAGATGACTTTGATGCCATCGACTGGGAATTCCGTTTCAAGGGTCATAACCTCACCCTGCATTACAGCATCTACAACGGGATCTCGATATTCCCGACCAAGACACGCGACGCCCTGAATAAAGACAATAAGGCCGTTGTTGAACTCGCCGGGGTGCTGGAGGGAAAACTCTTCAACGAAGACAGGAGAAATATCGCCTGAAATTTTCTTTGTGAATCTATCTACCCGGGTAAACCATGAACTAATTCTCCCCTTTGGGCCTTCCCGATGAAGCTCCGCGCAGGCGGGGAACAGGAGGTTCAATAGAATCCAGGATCGCCAGGTAACTCATGTATCGGTCCTCATGAATTTCGCCATTGACCACGGCTTCCTTCACCGCGCAACCAGGTTCATTATAATGCAAACAGTTATTGAACTGGCAATCCTCCAGCCGGTCCCGCATTTCCGGGAAATAATGAGATAATTCCTGTTTTTCAATATCCACCAGGCCAAATTCCCGCATCCCGGGTGTATCGATGATGCGGCCGCCGAAAGGCAGGTCAAACATTTCCGCAAACGTGGTGGTATGCTGCCCTTTTCCGCTCCAGCCGCTGATATCGCGGGTTTTCAGGTTCATTCCGGGAAAGAGCACATTCAGCAGCGAGGACTTGCCCACGCCACTGTGACCGCTTACAAGAGTGGTTTTGTCTTTCAGCAAACCCTCCAGTTCGCCGATCCCTTCCTCTTTTTCCGCGCTCACCAGCAGCACCCGGTAACCCACAGATTCATACATCCCTTTCATTTGCGTATATTTCTCCATTTCCTTACCCCGGTATAAATCCGACTTGTTGAATACGATGACTGCCGGCACATGGTACATTTCGGAAGCCACCAGGAAACGGTCGATAAACCCCTGCGATGTGCGGGGTTCTTTGAGCGTGGCGATCAGCAGCGACTGGTCGAGGTTGGCCGCCACGATATGATGCTGGTGTTTGTGCCGCGGGCTTTGCCGGTTGATATAATTATGGCGGTCCAGGATGGCGCTGATGACCGCGGTGTTCTCCCCTTCATTCTCAGGCTCAAATTCCACCCGGTCTCCCACCGCAACAGGGTTGGTGCTCGTAATGTCTTCCAGTTTTAAAACACCCTTGATACGGCCGTTCCAGAATCGGCCATTTTCATCCTTCAGGTTGTACCAGCTGCCGGTGGATTTATACACAATCGCTTTCATGCATGGCTAAATTACAGGAATGACCTGAGACTGCAGGAGGATGAAGGGTTACAGCAGGGATTCCGCACCGGGGTGATCCGTAAATTCGCAGGCCACGGATCATGGAAATTTCCGGAACAAGGTAAACCGTAACAGAAGTTCAAGAAATACGAATATCAGCGCTGCCAGCACAAACGGCAGAAATTTTTCCTTTACTTTTTCAAACGAGGTGGTTTCCACTTTCGACTTTTCCATCTGGTCGATCTGGCTGTAAATGCTTTCCAGGCCTTCCTTATCCCTGGCCCGGAAATACTGTCCGCCCGTTTCCTCCGCAATCTTCTGCAGCAAAGCCTCATCCAGGAAATCAACGGCCGCATTTTTCGGTGCCCTGCCGCCGGTTGTGTTTTCAATGACCGTAGCCGGACCCGCACTCATACCGATTGTATAAACTTTTACCTCCTTCGATTTGGCAATATCAAGCGCGGTCAGCGGATCGATCAGCCTTGTTTCGGGCGGATCTTCTTTCCCGTCCGTCAGCAAAATGATCACCTTGCTTTTACCCGGGCTTTTCGACAAACGGTCCACCGAAGTGGCCAGCCCCTCCCCGATCACCGTTCCGTCGGCCAGGTATTTCCGGCTTTCCAGGCTTTGAATCTGCGACAACAGGGTGTTTCTGTCCGTCGTAATCGGGCACTGCGTGAAACTTTCCCCGGAAAAGATCACCAGCCCGATCCGGTCAACCGGGCGGCTCCTGACAAATTCCATCGCTACCTCCTTGGCCACTTCCATCCGGGAAGGGGGAATATCCCGCGAACCCATGCTTCCGCTCACATCCATACACAATACGATATCGATCCCTTCCCCTTCCGTTCGCTCCTCCGAATGGCGCTGCTGGGGTCGGGCCAGCGCGAGAATCAACGCGGACAGCGCGAGCAATCGAAATACAAATGGCAAATGGCGAAACCGGTTTTTCCAGGAACCCGCGGTAAATGCGGCTGTCGTGGATACAATGATTGGCGATTGCTGCCGGTTGTTTCTTTTGATATACCACCAAAGGATTCCCGGCAGCAGCAGGAATAAACCAAATGCCGCAGGAAAGGCGAAATCAATATCGTGCAGGTAATCGTAAATCATTTTTTACCGGTTTCCTCCTTCCGGGAGTTTCAATTGCTCCTGTTTCTCGATTCGGGTAATGGCATTACGTATCACCTCTAATGCGGTCTGGTTGTCGGTTTCCGCAGGATTGTATTTTGCAAATTTCACCATATCGCCCAGGCGGAGTGCCTGGCAAAGCGCTTCCCATTCCTCCCTCGGCAGGTCTTTATCCTTCAGGCGGATCAGCAGGTCGTCCGTTGTTTTTTGGAGAGAGAGAATCCCTTTTTTCCGGTAAACATACAAACGAAAAATAGCGGCCAGCCGGGTATGATACTGTTTAAATTCAGGATGGGAACGCCGCAGTTGCTCCAGTTCCTCCATAGCCTCTGTATACGGATCCACCGCCACAGGGTGCCTGGTTTCGGGACTGGTTTTTCTCTTCCGGATGAAATATATGATAAGCAGCAACAACAGTAACCCTCCTCCGGCCATGTACCACCACCAGTTTATTTTCTCCTGTACGTTTACATCAATGATATCCTTGATATCATGATAGTTTTGCGAAGAATCGAATTCCGAGAAAACCACATCGATGCCCAGGGTGTCGGACCGGAGCTTTTTTGTAAGTGAAAAAGAAGGGATTACCCAGTGACCCGAATCAAAACTGGTGAGTTTATGGATTTCCCGGATGGTCACCCTGCCGTTGCTGAGGCTACTGTCAGTTTTGGGTTCTTCCAGTCTTTCAAAATGAGGAATACTGTCAATTCCTTTGTATAAAACCGGCGTACCCGCGGCATAACTGGCTTCGATGGTTAGTGTAAAGGGTTCTCCCAGGAGTATTTTTTGCTTATCCGCAGATACCCGGATGTCCGGCGCGGTTTGGCCGGCGGCGAATCCGGCCAGTAACGACAGGACCAGGGAGAAGATGGATGACCGGGAAAACATAGGATCTTGTATCATCGGTTGCGGCTCAGGAAAAATCGCTGCAGCACTCTTACATAATCATCGCCTGTCCGCACATGCAGCAGGTCGCAGCCTGCCTTTTTAAAATTACGGGTGGCATATTCTGTCACCCGGAAAAATTCCTGTTCATAACGGTACCGCACCCACGAACTGCTACTGTCCACCCAGCGGGTGGCGCCGGTTTCGGAATCCCCGGCCAGCAGTAAACCCGCATCCGGCAGCTGCTGATCCATCGGGTCATATATCTTGATACCGATCACATCGTGTTTGCGGGCGGCGATCCGGAGCGCGTCTTCATAGTTCGCGTCCAGGAAATCGCTCAGCACGAACGCGATGCTTTTCTGCCGGGTGGAATTATTGAAATACCGGAGCGCCTTGCTGACCGCCGTGCCCTTTCCCTTCGGTTCCATGGTCAGCAATTCCCTTACAATATATAAGGCATGTTGTTTTCCCTTTTTTGGGGGAATATACCCCTCGATCACATCGCAGTAGAAAATCACCCCGATCTTATCGGCATTGTTCACCGCCGAAAAACTCAGTACGGCCCCGATTTCCGTGATAATATCCCTCTTCCGGGCATGCGTGCTGCCGAAAAGGGAACTTTTGCTGATATCCACCAGCAGCATCACGGTCAGTTCCCGCTCCTCTTCGAAGATCTTACTGAACGGATGTCCGAACCGGGCCGATACGTTCCAGTCGATAAAACGGATATCATCCCCGGCCGCGTACTCCCTCACCTCTTTGAACGACATCCCCTTTCCCTTGAAGGCGCTGTGGTACTCCCCTGTAAACAGATCGCTGGTCAGCTTTTTACTCCTGATCTCCAGCTCTCTTACTTTTTTCAATATTTCAGCAGTGGTCAGCAACTTTTAATAACATTATCAGGGAACATTGATCTGTCTCAGCACATCATCGATCACATCCTCCACTTTCACATTCTCCGCTTCCGCCTCATAAGTCAGTCCGATCCGGTGCCGCAATACATCCTTGCAAATACCCCGCACATCTTCGGGTATCACAAATCCTCTTTTATTTAGAAATGCCATCGCCTTGGAAGCGATGCCCAGGCTGATGCTGCCCCGCGGTGACGCCCCGTAAGAGATCAGGGGTTTCAGTTTGTCCAGTTTATAGGCTTCGGGATTTCTTGTGGCGAAAACGATATCAAGGATATACTGCTCAATTTTTTCATCCATATAGATCTGCGAGGTGAGTTCCCTTGCATGAAGCACTTCCTGCATGGATACCACCTGTCGTACGGTTGGATTGAGCCCCTGGATATTTTGCCGGAGAATCAGCTGCTCCTCGCTCATGCTGGGATAACCCACGATCACTTTCATGATAAAGCGATCCACCTGCGCTTCGGGCAACGGATAGGTGCCCTCCTGTTCCAGCGGGTTCTGCGTGGCGAGTACAAGAAAGGGCTCATCCAACTTATAAGTCGATTCCCCGATCGTCACCTGGCGTTCCTGCATGGCTTCCAGCAGGGCGCTCTGTACTTTAGCGGGCGCGCGGTTGATTTCATCGGCCAGTATGAAATTGGCAAAGATGGGACCCTTTCTCACCACGAATTCATTTCGCTGCTGGTTATAGATCATCGTTCCGATCACATCGGCGGGAAGCAGGTCGGGCGTGAACTGTATCCGGCTGAACTTTGCATGTATGGCCTGCGCCAGCGATTTTATGGTCAGTGTCTTGGCCAGCCCGGGCACCCCTTCGAGCAACACATGGCCGTTGCTCAGTAAACCGATCAGCAGGCGGTTGAGCATTTCCCCCTGGCCGATTATAACCTGACCGGTTTCTTCTCTTAGTTTATCCGTAAACTGACCTGCCTGGCTGATCCGCTCATTCAGGAGCCGGATATCCTCCGCGGTTTTAAACATGATGTCGTTGAATTAGAAGTAAATAGAAAAGGACGCTCGCAAAATACGAACTTGCATTTAGCAAATTACCTGCCGCAATGATAAACGGCGGCAAATCTGGCATTATTTTAGGGCAATTAGGGTGAAAATCATTCGAAGGAATGCGATTTTTGTGTACGTAAACTCCGGAATATGAAAAAAACGCTTAAAGGACTTTTAACCGTCGTTTCGTTGGCCCTGTTTACCCTTACTTCCTGTGACAAGGATAATGACCCGCCCAAGTCCAAAACAGTGCTCCTGACCCAGGCATCCTGGAAATTTAAAAGCGCCACGATCGACGGCGCCGACGCTTCTGCTTTTATTGAAGCCTGCCAGAAAGATAATATACTGGTATTTGCCGCGGCGGGGACGGGGAGTGTGAATGAAGGAGCCACCAAATGTAACAGCGGCGATCCCGATTCCATTCCTTTTACCTGGATATTCAATTCCGGTGAAACGATCCTGGAAGTTTCGATTGAGATTATAGCCGGAGGCAGCTCAACCATGACCATTCGCTCCCTTACGGAAACCGAACTCATTCTTTCCACGATCTATACGCCACCCATCGGTCCGTCGAGGGAGATGATCGTAACCTTCCAGCACTGATCAGGAAAGATATTTCCCGACGATCGGCACCCTTCTTCCCACACCGAATGCTTTTGGTGATACCCGGATAATGGGACAGAACTGGTTACGCTTGTATTCATTCATGTTCACCAGTCGAAGCACCCGGTCAACCAGTGCGGGATCAAACCCCTGTTGTTTGATCTCATTGGGACCCTGTCTTCTTTCAATATACTGGTATAATATCCGGTCGAGAACGGCATAGTCCGGCAACGAATCGGAATCTTTTTGCCCGGGCCGGAGTTCAGCCGAAGGTGGCTTGCTGATAATATTCGCCGGAATGATCTCTTTGTTGCGGTTGATATAATACGCCAGCGCGTACACCTGTGTTTTATAGCAATCGCCCAGCACCGACAGTCCGCCCGCCATATCGCCGTATAAGGTTCCATAACCCGTTGCCAGTTCGCTTTTATTGGACGTGTTCAGCAGGATATACCCGAATTTATTGGCGACCGCCATCAGCAGGTTACCCCTGGTGCGGGCCTGTATATTTTCTTCGGCCACACTGAACGGAAGATCCCCGTAAATGGGTTTTAACCCGGAGAGAAAACTTTCATAGATACCTTTTATGGGAAGGATATCATAGGGGTTGCCGAGGTTACGGCTCAGTTCTTCCGCATCGCTCACCGAATGAACGCTGGAATAGGGCGAAGGCATCAGCAGGGCCCGTACATTCTCTTTTCCCAAAGCCTCGCTGGCCAGCACCAGGGTTACCGCGCTGTCGATTCCGCCGCTGCTTCCCAGGATCGCCTTGCTGAAACCCATTTTTTCAAAATAATCCCGGATGGCCATGATGATGGCCTCGTAAATCTCCTCCGTGCAAAGACCGGCATCCAGTTGGGTCGGGTTGAACTCCGCCCCGGGGAGTTCCTCAGCCGGCGTCAATACAGGTTGTACAAAAGTCCCGTCATCTTTCAGGTCAAACACGTCGATCGCTTCCCGGAAAAGGGGCAGTTGCGCCACGAGGTTGGAATGCTTATCCGCCACCAGCGACCCCCCGTCAAATACGATCTCAGTCTGGCTCCCCACGCAGTTGCAATACAGCATCGGGAGCTTATACTTGCCGGTATTCAGTTTTACGATGGCCTTCCGGTCTTCCACATGGGTATAATCGAAGGGCGAAGCGGATATGTTCAGCATAATATCCGGTCCCTGTTTCATCAGTTCATCCATCGGGCAGTTGCGGTAAAGGGGGTTATCGCCCAGGTTCCAGATATCCTCGCAAATGGTGAGTGCCAGTTTCTTCCCTTTGAACTCAATGATGCTCCAGTTATAAGCGGGTTCAAAATAGCGGTATTCATCAAACACGTCATAATTGGGCAGGCAGGTCTTATGCGCCACCCCTTTAATTTCCTTTTCGTATAAGAAAAAAGCTGCGTTGAAAAGATCCTTCCCCTCCCGCACCGGGTTCCGGTCGGGGGCGCCGACGATCACGGCGATCCCGTCCGCATGCTCTTTGATGGCATCGATCGCGGCATGACTTTTACGGATAAAATCGTCAAACTCCAGGAAATCCCTCGGCGGGTAACCGCAAACGCAGAGCTCGGAAAAAAGCACCAGGTCGGCCTTCATTTCTTTGGCCTTGCCGATCCCCCCGATGATCTTCCGGGTGTTTTCTTCGAAATGGCCGATATGGTAATTCTGCTGCGCGAGGGCGATTCTCATTTGGCAAAATTACGCTAAACTTTTCGGGCGTACTTTCGTGAGATACAACAAAATCCAAACCGCATCGTTTCAATGACCATGAAAAAATTCATCGGGCCCCTGCTGTTCGCCGCCATCCTGGCATCCTGTAAAAACAAGAAGGGCATTCCCGATGTTTCGGATATCAGGGTGAATGTGCAGCTCGTCCGGTTCGACCGGGATTTCTTCCTGCTCGATACGTTCCGCCTGGAAGCGGGATTACAGCGTCTGAGGGAACAGCATCCCGGATTTTACGAGGATTTCATGCACGAGGTGCTGGGTGTGAGCGGTTCGATCCGGGATGAGAACACCTTGCTGGTGACCCGTGAATTCATCCGGGGTTATTCCGCTATTTATGATTCCGTAAAGCCAGCATTCAATAACCTGGGCTGGTTGCGAAACGAACTCGAACAGGGCATGCGGTTCGTTAAGTATTATTTTCCCGACTATAAACCCGGCAAAGTCACCCTCTTCCTCGGACCATTTGACGCCCCGGGAGTGGCCACTACCGCCACCGGGCTGGCCATCGGCCTGCAACAATTTGCCGGAAAGGATTTTTCCGTTTACCAGTCCCCACCCATGCAGGAGTTGTTTCCGCTTTACATTTCCAGAAGGTTTTCCCCCGAATACATCACGGCTAATTGCATGAAAGCCGTGGCGCTGGAATTATTCCCCGACCCAAGCGCCGGCAAGCCCCTGGTGGAGCAGATGGTGGAAAAGGGAAAACAGTGGTACCTGCTGGATAAATTCCTGCCCGAAGCGCCCGATTCAGTTAAAACAGGATTCACTCAACGGCAACTGGACTGGTGCACAGAAAACGAGGGCCTGATCTGGGCCGAGATCGTACGAAACGAGGATCTCAACTCACTCAACCCGACCGTTATTCAGAATTATATCGGCGAAGGGCCCTTTACCCAGGGATTTTCGCAGGAATATTCTCCCGGCAACCTCGGTCAATGGATCGGGTGGCGCATCATTCAGAAATTCGCAGATAAAAACCCGGGTATGACACCGGGCGAGATCATGCGTATGCCCGCAAGAAAAATCCTGGAAGAGGCAAAATACAAGCCCCGGTAAACGGTGGGAGCTTGACTTCGGTTATGTAAACAACCTCAATCTGCCGAAAAACTTCAACAACCGGTGTAATCGGGAATTAATACGCTACATTTACCAGCAGCATGAAGCCACTCCATTCCACACTTACCGATCCCGTTTATATTCCAAAAAAGCACTTCACCTTTTATGACAGGTGCTGGCTAAAGATCATGAACGATAAAAGAGATCTTCCCTTTATCTACCTGCTTACTAAAATTCACCTCACCGTTTTGCCGCTTGCCGTTTTACTCTTCACCCCATTGCTCAAAGGCTGGTGGTGGTGGGCTCTCGCGCTCCCCTATTTCTACCTGTCGCAATTGTATTTCAAGGGAAGGTTCGGGCTGATGTTTCACTGTCTTTGTCACCGGAAAACCCTGAAAGCGCCTTTTCAGCGGCCCTTTCACGCTTATATTACCTGGATTCTCTGCCCCCTCTTCGGTCATGCGCCGGAGGGTTATTTCAGTCATCATATGGGCATGCACCATATCGAGAACAATATGCCCGACGACACCAGCAGCACCATGCGGTACCAGCGAGACAGCCTGCGGGGATTTTTATCCTATTTCCTGAACTTTATTTTCCTGGGGGTGACCGATACGATCCGGTACCTTTTCAGCCGGAAACGAAATAAACTGGGGCACAGGCTGACGGCGGGCGAATACATTTACCTGGCCTTTTGCGTGGCCATGTGTTTTGTAAATCTGAAAGCGACGCTGGTGGTATTTATCATTCCCCTGCTTTTCGCAAGACTGGTGATGATGCTGGGCAACTGGACACAGCATGCCTTTATCGACAGTTCCGATCCCGGTAACCTGTATACCAGTTCCATCAATTGTATCAACACCGTGTATAACAAGACCTGCTGGAACGACGGGTATCATATCATCCACCACCTGCGGCCGGGTATGCACTATACGGAGATGCCTGGAGAGTTTTTAAAACGAAAGGATGAATTCGCGGCCCATAAGGCGATCGTTTTCGACGGTATACATTACCTGCACATATTCACCTGGCTGCTCACCAAGCGGTACGATAAGCTGGCCGATAACCTGGTAAACATCAACGGAAGCGTATTTAAGGACCGGGAAGAAGCCATTGCCCTGATGAAGGAACGAACCAGGAAAATGGCCGTCTGATCAGTTATTCTTCATGGGGGCGATCATCTCGAAAGCGGGGATGCTGACCTGGAATATTTTCTTGCTGTGAAGGTTTTCCATTTCATAGCTGCCGTTCATTCTTCCCATTTCGGAGCGCAGGTTGCAGCCGCTTACATACTGGTAATTTTCGCCGGGCTGTAAAGTAGGCTGAACACCGACCACACCCTCTCCCTCCACTTCCCGGTAAGAGCCGTTGCTGTCAAAGATATGCCAGTGCCGGCGGTGCAGTTTGATGGGGAAAGCATTGTGATTCTCAAGGGTTATGCGGTAGGCAAACATGAATTCGGATTGCTGCGGGTTGCTGTAATCCTGCTGGTAAAATGTTTCCACGCTCACCTTCACCCCTTCGGATATCATGCTGGTCATGGCATAAAAATAATGAAATTCGCGGGTAAACAAAACCATGTCCTTTTTTGCCTGTTAATTCAGCCGGCCCATCGTAATTTTGCGCCACCAATAAAAGATGCAGGATGAAAATAGCAGTTGCCAAAGGAGACGGGATCGGTCCCGAGATCATGGATGCCGTACTGGGCATTTTCAACGCCAATAAAGTACCGCTTCAGTACGAAATGGTGGAAATGGGCAAATGGGTGTTTGATAAAGGTTTCAATAACGGAATGACCCCCGAAGCCCGGCAAACCATCGAATCCCTGGGACTATTATTCAAGGGTCCCATGGAAACACCTAAGGGAAAGGGAGTGAAAAGCATTAATGTTACGGCGCGCAAGACCTGGAACACCTTTGCCAACAAAAGGGTGTTCCAGACCCTGCACGGAGTGGATACCGTTTTCAGCAAAGCAGGTATCCCCATCGATATTACCGTGGTGCGGGAAAACATTGAAGATACGTACGGCGGGATCGAACACATGCTCACCCACGATGTGGCCCTCAGCCGGCGCTTCATAACCCGTCCCGGCAGCCTGCAGGTTATCCGTTACGCTTTTGAAATGGCGAGCCAGAAAAAAGCAAGCCGCATCACCTGCGGGC
>CAYRHU010000056.1:5170-25425 GCA_964424155.1 uncultured Chitinophaga sp. | reverse complement strand
CGTTCATCCTGAGCCAGGATCAAACTCTCCATTGTAAATGTTGTTTGATACTGACTGTTAACTTCAAAGTGGTTCGAGGCTAAAAGCCTTCGAACATCAAAAATTAACGTGTCAAATCGAAATTGTATTCGCTTGACTTACCTTTCGTGATCCCCGGAAAAATCCGGGAATCAGTGCTATTGTTTTCCAACTTTCAAAGATCTTCTGACTCTCAGAGCCAACCCGTTTTTGAACGGGAGTGCAAAGGTAGGAGTCTGTATATTTCCACCAAATTTTTCGAAACTTATTTTGAAAAAATTTCGCGGCTTTTGGTATGAAAATCAAATTGTTTTGTGAAGAACTGAAGCCTCTTTTTTGAGGCGGACGGCAAAGTTACGACATCGCAGGTTACCAGCAAACTTTTATGCTCTGTTTTGTACACATTTGCCGCACATTTCCCGTTAAAAATTTGCTAGAGGAAAGATGATCTTTCAGATTGGGGGAGCAGCTAAAACATTGGGATAAAAATCAGCCTGCAAATCAACGGATTGCAAAGGTGCCTGTTGAAACAATGGCTAACCCTGCTGCGATTCAAAATATCCCACCGGAAAATTTACCGCCATTAAAAATAATCCATGGGCCGGTGCCGCAAAACTGGCCGCTGTGCAATCCTTTGATTCTATGATACTTCGAAACTCGGAAAGACCGATTTTACCCCTCCCCAGTTTCAGCATCGTGGCGGTCAGGGCCCTGACCATACCCCGTAAAAACCGGTTGGCCTTTACCTCATAATACAGGTGGTCCTCTTTAATTATCCATTTACTTTCCTCAATTAGGCAATGAAATGATTTAACCTGGGTATTGCGCTTGGAAAAGGATGTAAAATCATCGTACTCCTTTAAAATCGCTGCCGCTTCCTGCATCAGATCCATATTGATCGTATAGGGGTAGTACCAGGCCCTGCCGGAAAGGAAGGGATCTTTTTGCCAGTATATATAATAATGATATTGCCGGCTGATGGCATCAAAGCGGCAATGCGCATCATCCCGCACCGCGATCAGCCGCCTTACAACTATATCCCCGGGCAAAATGGCATTCATATTATATATAAAAGGAACGCTCCCGTTTGTTCCCGGTCTCAGCAGGTCCGACCCGCAGTCGAAATGAAAATAATTCTGACGGGCATGCACACCCGCATCCGTACGGGAAGAACCTGTCAACCCAATCCTCTCCTTTAAAAGGATCTCCATTGCCTTTTCCATCTCCGCCTGAACCGTATTGGCGTTCCGCTGCACCTGGAAACCGCTGTAGTGCGTTCCCATATAAGCGACTTCTATATAATAACGGGGCATATCAGTAATCAATACGCGGAAACGGGTGAAACCTTTTAACGAAGCATGGCCCTGAACCGGTTGATGAAATAAGCATCTTTCAGCTCTCCCTCAAGCGAAGCAAACCGCTCCGGGTCAGCCGCAAACGGATAGGCCGCATCGAAGAAATGATACTTGCCTTCCTCATTCAGGAACAGGAGGCTGAGATTCTTTACCTGTAATGTGCTGAAGCATTTCGTCTTAAAATATTTCTTCGCTTCGGTGATCATGTTATCGTCCGAGGTCTCGGCCGCCATTCTCTTGCGTAGTTCGAAGAAATCATTCTCATCCGCCACACCGGCACAGTTTTTATTTTCAGCCGGTTTTTTCTCCGCGGCCGGTTGAGCTTCTGCAACCGGGGCTTTCACTACCTCCGTCGCAGGTATTACCTCCCCGGTCTTTTTCACTGTATCCGCCGGAGGCATATCCAGGAATTTTTTCTCCTCTTTGGGTTCTTCTTTCTTTTCCGTCATCACGAGCGCCTGTTTCGGATTGGGTATGGTCAGCCGGATCGTGTCGACTGAACCGGCACCCGAATCATCAGTGAAAACAAGACCAAAACCTTCGGTGGTAGAGCTTTCGGACCGGCGGGTAACCACCGATCGCTTGTACTCCGCTATAGCAGGGTGTTCAGTCTTTTTTTCCGCAGTAACAGTCTCTTTTTCAACAGGAACTGTTTTGACTTCCTCCTTTACCGCATCCAGGGTATCGGCCTGGGAAACCGGTTCCGGCGCCTTGGCTGTTATATTCTGTACCGGCTTATCTGCATTTTCCTTTTTTAAGACCGGCTCCGCCACGGGTTCGGGCTTTTTCACCTCCGGCTGAACCGGAACCGGTTTCACTTTCTCCTCTTTGGCCGGTTCTTCTTTTTTTATTGCCGGAGGTTGCAATTCCTCCGCTTTCGCGGGCGCCGGTTTCTCTTTCAAAGAAGGATCACCGGCCGCTTTGGAAAGCACTTCCGTGAAATCAGAAACGTCTTTTTCCTCCTTTTTCACCTGGACGGCTGCGGTACCGGAAACCGGCATCATGACGGCCAGCGTCTGCAGGTCGAAGAGCCCCCAGCCCTTTTCCCCGAAATTCTTGAGCAGATAACCATGGTCTTTTTTGGCCACAGGAACCGTAAATTCCTGCTCCGGTCCGTTGTGTCCCGGAAAACCCAGTCTTAACGTATAGGTGCTGTCACGCAATTTGGAAAGAATGAGATATCCCAAAGCGGTGGAGGAATGTATCTTTTCGCCTGCTTTTATATAAAATGGTTGTTGGGTTTCCGACTGAAAATAGATGAAATAGACTTTTTGAGAGGATACAGTGAGACCGGTCAATAAACAAAAAAGAGAGAACAATAACCTGTTCATTTTTCAGGAATTGGGGGTTTAGCAAATTTAATCGAAATATACCTACCGATGCCCACCGGGATCAAACAACTTGTTAAATAGACCGCCATTCGCATAATAACCGGGAACCACAGCCTTCCGTGCTTTAAATTTGCGGCAATTAAACATTCATATGAAATATGTACTTATCGTGATCGCTTTTTGTTTCGCCGGTACCATCGGACTGGCCCAGCACGCTGCCGATACCAGCTGGAAAAAGCAATACCGGGAAACACCTGCCCGGATCAATAACCTGGTGCATACCAAACTGGAACTGAAACCCGATTTCAGCAAAGCCCACCTTTATGGAAAAGCCTGGATAACCCTTAAACCGCATTTTTACCCGACCGATTCCCTGAACCTTGACGCGAAGGGTATGGAATTTAAAAAAGTCGCCCTGTTAAAAGGAAAGCAACAGGTACCCCTGCAATATGAATACGACGACTGGAACCTCCGGGTACGGCTCGACAGGACCTACCGGAACCATGAATCATATACCCTTTATATTGAATATACAGCCAAACCCGATGAGTTCGAAGCGAAATACAGCAAGGGATCCCTGCTGGGCATGAAGGGCATGTACTTTGTGAACCCGAGGGGAGAGGAAAAAGATAAACCCACGCAGATCTGGACACAGGGTGAAACGGAATCCAATTCCGCCTGGTTTCCCACGATCGACAAGACCAATCAAAAAACCACGCAGGAACTGAGCATAACGGTAGATAATAAATATGTGACCCTCTCCAACGGAAAACTGGTTTCACAAAAGAAGAACCCGGACGGAACCCGGACCGATTACTGGAAAATGGATCTTCCCCATGCCCCCTATCTTTTCTTCCTCGGTGTCGGCAATTACGCCGTTATTAAGGACAACTGGAAAGGAAAAGAAGTGAGTTATTACGTGGAGCCGGAATACGCACCGGTGGCGAGGAAAATATTCGGCCTGACACCTGAAATGATGACCTTCTTTTCAAATATAACCGGGGTGCCCTATCCCTGGGCCAAATATGCGCAGATCACCGGGCGGGATTATATCTCCGGCGCCATGGAAAACACGACGGCTACCCTTCACTCCGACATCGCGCAACGCGACGCCCGTGAACTGGTAGACGGCAACGGATGGGAAGACGTGATCGCCCATGAACTCTTTCACCACTGGTTCGGCGATTATGTTACCACCGAAAGCTGGAGCAACCTCACCGTCAATGAATCATTTGCCGATTACAGCGAAACACTATGGGAGGAATACAAATACGGCAAGGATGCCGGCGACGCCCATAATTACCAGGCCATGCAGGGTTACCTGGGCAGCGGCAGTGAAAAAAAGGACCTGGTCCGGTTCTACTATGCAGATAAGGAAGACATGTTCGATGCCGTGAGCTACCAGAAAGGCGGGCGCATCCTGCACATGCTTCGTAACCATGTCGGCGACAGCGCCTTTTTTAAAGCCATTAACCTTTACCTCACCACTAATAAATTCAAATCCGCAGAAGCCCACCAGTTGCGCCTGGCTTTTGAAGAAGTGACGGGCCGCGATCTGAACTGGTTTTTCAATCAGTGGTATTTTGGAAGTGGGCACCCGGTAGTGGAAACGGAATATCTCTATGATGATGCTGCCGGCAAAGCCACGGTTGTGGTGCGGCAAACACAGAAAACAGGTAAAATTTTCCGGCTCCCGGTCGCCATCGATATTTATAACGGGGCCGCGAAAACCCGGCATAATGTATGGGTATCCAATGCCACTGACAGTTTCACGTTCACCTATACAAAAAGACCTGACCTGATTAACCTCGACGGAGATAAAGTGCTGTTGTGGTCGAAGAAAGGGGTCAAGACCATCGATAATTATATTCACCAATACAAATACGCCGGCACTTACGTGGACCGGTACGAAGCCATCGAATTCGCAGGCATGAACAGCACCGATCCCAAAGCCGCCGATTTACTGATCACCGCGCTGAATGATAAGTACAAGGGGCTTCGCCAGCACGCCATCAGTAAGATCAACCTGCGGAACGAAGCCCTGAAAAATGCGGCTGAACCCGTGCTGCTGAAACTGGCCAAAAGCGACCCGCATCCTCCTGTCCGGGCGTTCGCCATTCAAAAACTGGGAGAATACAATAAGACCGAATATGCATCCCTGTTCCGCTCGGCCATCAATGATTCATCCTATACCGTTTCCGGGTATGCGTTAGAGGCCCTGATGAAAACCGATCCGGCCGCCGCCGCCGCCATCGTGAAAGATCTTTCCGGTAAACCCGCGAAAGGAACGCTCCGCGATGTATTGATGAACGAAATGTTCAAATCGGGCGATGAAAGCATGGCGGATAAGATCATCGGCGATTTCGCGAAAATGCCGATGAGCCAGGGAAAATTCGAAGTGCTGAACGGGCTGGTCACCTACCTGAACGCGATAAAGAACACGGATAAGATTAAATGGGGCGTTGACGAGATCGTAAAATTCAGGGATGCGATACCCGAAGCATTTCAAAACCAGACCAATCCCTATATCAACGGCATGGTGCTGAAAGGGATCCTGATGGATAAAACAAAAAAGGCAAAGGCGGATCCCTCCAACGAAGGGCTGCAGCAACTGGTGGAATATATTAAATCAAAACTGCCGGAGGAAGACAAGAAAGGATTTTAGAAATAAGAATGATGAACATGCCTGCCTGACGGCAGATTGGGAAATAAGAACGCCGAAGTAAACTACTTCGGCGTTCTTTGCTAATTACATGTACCACTTTTTTAAACAATCCTGCTTTTTAACGCCTTAATCACTGCCTCCGATTTTGAATGCACATGCAGCTTTTTGTAAATGTTCTTTACATGAACATTTACTGTTTCAATACTGATACAGCAGGTATCGGCCACCATTTTATAGCTCATCCCTTTTACCAGGCAGCTCAGAATTTCTATTTCACGGGGCGAAAGATCAAATAACTCCTGACCTATAATTACCGGCTTGTTTTTTACCATTTTCAATACGCGATTGGCGATGGAAGGTGTCATCGGGCTGCCGCCATCATAAATTTCCCGGATGGCTTCCATTATTTCCACGGGTGCCGTTTGCTTGAGGATATACCCTTCTGCCCCGGCACAGATTGAATTGAATATTTTCTCATCATCTTCAAAAATCGTTTCCATCAATATTTTAATTTCCGGGTATTCCTGCTTAATTATCCTCACGGCTTCGATACCGCTGATGCCGGGTAACTCAATATCCATCAATATCACATCCGGTTTCGCCTGGGCTACATTTTTAAGCAAGTTGTTACAATTAGGGAATGCGCCAGTACATTCAAATCCGGAAGTACCGCCGATCATAGCGGCAAGTCCTTCCCGCAAACTGCGGTTATCCTCGAAGATGGCAACTTTAATCATACAAGTGCTTATTTTGTTTACCCCTCAATCAACTTTTGGTTAGTGCCTCTTTGTGTTACTCTTACAGTTTCAGTTTCATTTCGACACCTGTGCCCAGATTTTTTTCAGATTCAATTTTCAGGACGGCCTTTATTTCTCCCGCTCTCCGTTTCATATTCATCATCCCGTTTCCCATTGTTTCCGGACTGATGAGTAAGCCCTTCCCGTTATCCCTGATACGAAGTAAGATGGTACCAGCCTCCTCCTTCATATCAATGGAAACACGGGTTGCCCCTGAATATTTTACAAGGTTGGTGACAGCTTCCTTGAATACCAGGTAAAAGTTCTTTCTGACCTGCATGGAGAGTTTCATGGCATTCAGTCCTTCGTCCGCCTCGAATGTATATTCAATTCCCTTCGCCTTTAATAACTGGTGGGCGAAAGAACGCATGCGAACAATGATCCTTTCAAAGGAATCATTCTCGGGGTTTATGGTCCAAACGATATCACTCATACTTTCCACGATCCTGCGGGAATTAATACCAATAAGATCTAGCGCAGGAATACTCCTGCCTGCCTGTTGTTTCGCCACTTCGCTGTAAATGGAAATACTGTTAAGCGTAGAGCCGATATCATCATGCAGATCGCTGGCAATATTGTTCCTGATCATCTGCAACTTTTTCAATTGTGCTAACCGATAACGATACAATACATAAAAGAAAAGCGCTACCGCGGACAGGATCATCCCCCAGAACCACCGGGTCTGACGGAAGAGGGGAAGAATCTCGATATTCAGGGAACTTGTTTCCTCTGAGTAATCACCATATAAATTAGATGCACGCAACAGCAACTTGTACTTGCCGGGTGAAAGTTCACTGATGCTAATTTCAGGATTTCCATTGATCCGGTTCCAGACCGTATCCCCTCCCTTAAAGATGGAGTATTCATAAGCAGTTTTTCCCGGCACAAACACAGAATGATCAGAAAAGGCCGCCCGAACCAGGTGATAATCATTGTATTTTAAGACAAGTGATTTTTCCCCGAGCGAATCCAATAACACTTCCCTATCATCCACTTTAATGTATGTAAGATTTACTTTACCGGGTTTTGTCCGGATGAAAGGAGAATCGATATTAAATAAAAGAAATCCTTTTTTTGCCGCTGACATCAGAATCATTTCGCCAGAATCGTTCAAAAGAGGATTTGACATAAATGAAGTGATTCTCCACTTAAAATCTTCCTCAAGATGCAATTCCCTTTGAATCGCCGACACTTTATTTAATAAATATACATGGGAGGGAAATATCAAACAGATCCAATTCCTGTAGATTCCTGCTCCTACCGGGCTCTCCGCGGGCAATTGCTTATGAAAGAGTTCTGAAAACCCTGTAATTGAATCCGTGCGTGCATTCAAAAGCATGGCATGTAGGGAAGATTTAAGATAGAGGTTGGAAGAATCAAATGTGTACATATTATATACCACTCCGGGAATTTTACATTCCGGCCGATCCATGCATGGCCTTAATATCTTATCAATCTTCCTGGTAATCAGATTAATCTTATATAATTCCCTCACCGGGTAAAAGGATATCCAGAAAGTGGAGGTGCTTTTATGTAATGCGGTGGGATAATTATACCCCTTGATCAGATTTTCAGAATGCGACCCCTTGCTGGCAGGCCGGCAGATAAAAATAGAATCCAGCGCACCTTTGGAGGGGTCGTAAGAATACAGGTATCCGTTTGAAAATAACCAGCGCACATTATGTATATCCACCGAACCATATCGCCAAACCCTTTGCGAGAAGTCCATCTGTATTTCCTTCACCTTCAGCGTATGCAGGTCCACCTGGAAATCTTTCAATACGATATCGCGAAAATTCAGCGGCTCGGTTCCGGGTCGCAGGATGGCAATAAATAAGGAATCCGGTTGGTACTCCCGTCCGAAATAAGCGGGGTATTCCTTCCATTTATCATTAAAAAGCGCCTGATTAACACTCATGTCACGGCCCAGGCAAACCACTTTCGCCCGGCCTGGGTTCTGTTGTAGCAGGAAATATGATCCGTTTTTCCCTTTCTCAAAAAATGTACTTTGCCTTCCTGTGTTGATGTACTCTTCAGGATTGATACCGGCTGTCGATAAAGTATCAAAATAAACATGTCTGACGAAACGGTCCCTTTTCCTGATCATTGACAGTTTTTCAAACCCCGCAACCCAGAATAAAATATTATTTCTGTCGTTTTTCACTGCTGTTTCAGGCTTGAACTTCTGAAATTCCCCTACCGGGAACATATTCTTGTCATGGGTGAGATACTCCATCCGACTGATGTCATTATTCAGCTTCACCAGGTATTTTCCGGCCACATTGATCCATTCACTATAATCTCTGTCGATCTTCACCATAAATACTCCCAGCCTGGTTTGGCTGTTCGTATCCGCTCTCACCAAAAGGTCGCCGGTAAATGAATAAAAAATGCTTTTGCCCGTATGCAAATTCATTTTTTCGACGTATCGGTTATTAACATGGCCGATCCAGAGTATATTATCCTTTTCCGCATAGGTAAGATTAATGAAGTTTTTAAACCTTTCGCCTGCAAATGAAGGCAGTTCTCCTTTCCATGAACAACGAAGTTTCCCCGAAATAAGGTTATACTGCCAAATACCCCTCCTGTCTTGTGTGGTACCCCAGATATTTCCAATCCGATCAGTTGTTATTTGTTGTCCCTCGGTTGAAACATACGCTCGGTTCGTGCTGTCAATAACAATATGCCTTGTGTTTTGGGTAAGAACATCGAAGACAAAAAAGCCATCACGGCCAAAACTCAGAAAAATAAATTTCCCGGGAGGCCCGGGGAAAGTACAATTGGTATTGGGTGGAATATCTTTTACGTTGGGAAACTTTTCTTTTAGGGAAACAAAACATGCCGAAGCCGGGTCAAAGACATAAAAACCGTTCTCGGTACCCAGCCAGATATTCCCGTCATCGGTTACTTCAATTTCCGACAACCTAAATGGGTTGGCGCTCCCGTTCATGGATCTCAGTTTATATGATTTCCAGTTTGCCCCGTCAAAAGAAACAACTTCATTGAAATACTGGAACCAGTACAAACCACTTTTATCCCTTACAAATTCATGCAGCTCTTTTTTCGAAAAATCAGGGTTATAGATGCTGGACACAAAATATTCATCGTTTACATTTTTTACAGGAAAAGACTGTGCAGAAACCCTGAAGCTGAAAATAACGGAAACGAGGTAAATCCATCTTTTCATACTTTAAAGTTATTTGATTATTCCGTGCTTTTCAATAACGTATTTATGGTATTTCTGCCGGGTAAACCACGGTAATTAACAAGGTTTGGGTATTGACTCGGGGTGCTGCAAAGCTGAAATTTGTATTCCTTGTATTTATTCATTAACCAAAAACCTTTCATTATGAAAAAGTATTCGCTGATGATAGCCGGTTTCGCCATCTGGATTTCCATAATCAACAGTTCTTGCCGGAAGGAAATCAATAAGAGTAATGATCCACCGGTGTTTAATACCGGTAACAGCGGCAATCATACCCAGTCACAGGAAAAAAGAATTAATATCGCAACGGTGGCAGAACTCTACGCTGCGGTAAATGATGCCGACAATGCCGGAAGCCGGATCATCCTGGCCCCCGGCACCTATGTTTTGGATGCCAGTTACCCTAATGGGGGAAGGCTTGAATTGCAAACCGGTATGACCCTGCAGGGAAAGCCGGGCCAACCCTCTGCTGTATTGATTGATGAGTCTTCCTTACCCGGCAGTTCATTCATCACCGCATCTGCCAGCACAGGTGGTGTGAGAATGGGCAGGGGAACAAACAGCCTCGAATGGCTAACTGTGAAGGGTGGCGCCGCATCAGCAGCTCCTTTTGCTGTAATCGCGACTGATCTGCTCTCCGCCGAAACCACGGTCCGCTTTTCGAACGTGGTCATCCTGGGGAATGGCAGCCGAATCGGTTTGGATATCCGCAACCGGCTGGCAGAGCATGCCGGACGTAAAATATTTGCTTACCTCGAAAATTCGGAGATAAAAGGTCTGACCAGTTCGTTTGGTTTTGGTCTTGCCGTTTTCAATGTCAATAATGCTACCGGTGCTGCTATCAGGCTGACTATGCGGAAAAACTATATTCACGCAAATAAGATCGGGCTTATTTCAAATAATGGTGCTTTTTCCAGAACACAGGAAAATAGCACGGTGGAGATCATTTCTTATGCTGACCGGCTGGATGGCAATGGCTGTGCGCTGGATCCTACCGGTGGTGGTAACCAGTCTGCCACAACATTTGCGAACAATAACATAACCACCATCAGTATGTTTGGCTCAAGTTTGAGTCACAATAATCCCCCCGGGCACCCGGAACTACAGCCGGTGAACGGGGCATTGCCGGGGGCCGTGTATGCAGTAGCGGGATTTAACTCGGTGAATGCAGCGACCGGTTTCAACCGCGCAAATAATAATTCGATGAAAATGGAATTCAACGGATGTGAAATCACCGATAACAACGGTACAGATATCTATGCATTTGGTGCCTGGTGTCCCCCGGCCTGCATACTGGCGGGATCCGGTAACCTGCTTGAGATCTGGCTCCGGGGTAACAGCGCTGCCGCCACAGTGGATGCCGTAAACAGTTCTCCTGCAGAGCCGGCGGGAACAAACGTGGTGAACGTATACCGCAATTAATCGTCTTATTTATTCCAGGACGGTCATTAACCAGGTAACCTAATAAAATCCTTTGTAAAAAAAGGTGGATGCTTGTCCACCTTTTTTTCATACAGTAATTAGTGGATTCTACCAACTTCCGCTCGCGCCTCCTCCGCCAAATCCACCACCACCAAATCCGCCGAAGCCTCCACCGCTGCTGCCACCCGACCAACCGCCGCCACTTCCGCGGGTGGCGTTACTCAGGATGCTGCCGATGATCCAGCCGGCACCGGACAAAGTACCGCCACCACCGCCCCTGCCACCGCGACTTCCGCCGATCAATCCTAAAATCAGAAGAATTACAAAAAGACTGATAAACCCGCCGATGCCCAATCCTTTTTCCTTCTTCTTGCCATAACCGGCCGGTGCCTTGTATTCACCCGCCGCTGCTTTGATGAGGTCATCCGTCGCCTGGTCGAGCCCCCGGTAATAATTACCGGCCTGGAAGTTGGGTTTGACAGAATTCTCCAGGATATGACTGGCCGTAACATCAGTTATAGCTCCTTCGAGGCCGTATCCCACTTCGATCCGCGATTTGCGGTCGTCCATGGCGATCAGGACCAGCACGCCGTTACTGAACTCAGCACCGCCAATTCCCCATTTGCGGCCCAGCGCCAGGGCGTATTCCGCGATGTCGTAGCCCTCCAGCGTTTTAATGATCACCACAGCGATCTGGCTGGAAGTGCTGTCGTCGTAAGCAATCAGTTTCCGGTTGAGATCCTCTTTCTGGAAAGAGGTGAGCGTGCCTGTGTAATCATGCACCAGGCCTTCCGTGGCCGGCGGTTTTGCCGGAATGATATCCTCCACCTGCGCCCCCGCACCGAGCGTGATCAATAAAAGTATGGCGGCCAGAATTTTTTTCATGGGTGCTTAACTGCCGAAATGAATTTCATCCGAAAGTTCATTTTTGTCCTTATCCGTATAGGGAAAATGCTCCTGCAGGGCTTTCCCGATATCCTCCACGCATTCCGCGATCCCTTTTGCGTAATTGTCGCGGTTGAAATCCTGGAGCATCTTTCCCACTTCCTTATTCCAAAACTCACTGCCCAGCTTCCGGTGAATGCCTTCATCGCCCAGCACGGCCAGCTGGTGATCGCGGATGGCCACATATACCAGCACGCCGTTGCGCTCAGCGGTGGCATGCATTCCCATCTGCGTGAAGAGTTCGATGGCCCTGTCCAGCGCATCCATATAACTGCAGCGGCTTTCCACGAACACCCGCACCTCCCCGCTGGTGGCACGCTCCGCCTGGCGAATGGCCGACACAATAAGCTCCTGTTCTTCGGATGTGAAGAATTTCGGTTTACGTTTAAAAAGTGAAAACATTCCGGAACCGGTTATTTAATGTTGAAATTGACGTCCGGCGCTTTTTCCGAACCGGGATCCGACTTGTAAAAGGCTTTCTCATCAAAGCCAAACATACCGGCCAGCAGGTTACCGGGGAATCTTTTCACCCTCAGGTTATAGTTTTCCACCGCTTTATTATAATCCTGGCGCGCCACATTGATCCGGTTCTCCGTTCCGTCGATCTGTGTCTGGAAATCACGGAATGCCTGTGTGGTTTTGATATCCGGGTAATTTTCGACATAACCCAGCAGGTTGGAAAACGCACCCCTCATCTGTCCCTGTGCCTGCTGGTAACGGTCCAGGCTGGCCTGGTCTTCCACATTCACCGTTACCTGTCCCAGTTTGGCGCGGGCCTCCACCACATCTTTTAGTAATCCCTTTTCAAAATTGGCCGATGCCTCCACCGTCTTGATCACCGCGCTGTAGAGGTCGGTTCTGCGCTGGTAATTGGTCTCCACATTGCCCCAGGTCTTCTTCACATTCTGATCGCCTTTTACCAGGCCATTATAGCCGTTACATCCCCATACCAGGAGGATGAGTACAATGGCAGCCAGTGCCAGTAAGCCGATATTCCGTGTTCCTTTCATTTTTAATGGTTTTTTGAATAATAAAATTAGCGCTTTTGCGAGTTCACCCCGTAAAAATTCGGTATACCCTCCCATATCACCGGTAAAATGTAATTTCAGGTTGGCACGGCATGATTTTAGTCACCTTTGTTTAAAAAACGATAATGCGCAGGTTTCCCGGGTATGTTTTGCTGATGTCGGTATTGCTGTCATTCCTGCAATGCCGGAAAAAGAACAATGATACACCTGCCCCTCCCGAACCCGGACCGGTTGTGATCAAAGATTCTGTTCTGGTAACAGGTCTTCAGTTTCCCTGGGAAATACTCTGGGGACCGGATAATCATATCTGGATGACCGAACGCGGCGGCCGGATCAGCCGGGTGAACCCGGTTACCGGCGCGGTAAATCTCCTGCACACTGTAAGCGATGTCGTTGCCACCGGGGAAGGCGGTCTCCTGGGCATGGCGCTTCACCCGAATTTTTCGGCTAACCCCTATGTTTATATAGCTTACAACTATAACTCCGGTGGCTACAAAGAAAAGATCGTCCGGTTCACGTATAACGGATCCGCTCTTGTCAACCCCTTCCTGTTGCTTGAAAACATTGCCGCGTCCTCCATCCATAACGGGTGCCGGCTGCTGATTTCCCCCGATCTTAAATTATTCATCACGACCGGCGATGCCGCTAATACCGCATTGCCGCAGAACACTTCAACAGTAAATGGAAAGGTACTCCGCTTAAACCTTGACGGGACTGTTCCCACCGATAACCCGGTGGCCGGGAATCCTTACTGGTCCTTTGGTCACCGCAATGCGCAGGGATTGGTTTACGCGAACTCCATTTTATACAGCAGTGAGCATGGCCCCAGCACCGATGATGAAATCAATATCATTGAGAAAGGCAGGAACTATGGCTGGCCCAATGTACCCGGTTATTGCGATCCGGGTGCGGAACAAACTTTCTGCACAGCCAATAACGTGAAAGAACCCATCAAAACCTGGACACCGACCACGGCCGCCTGCGGTCTTGATTATTATAATCATAACCTGATCCCGCAATGGAAAAATTCATTGCTGATGGTGGCGCTGAAAGATGCCAGGCTGTATCAAATGAAACTTGCTGCGACCCACCGGGTGATAGACAGTACCAACCAGTACTATGTGAACAAATACGGCAGGATGCGGGACCTGTGCATTTCCCCGGAAGGGAAAGTGTATATCTGCACCAGCAACGGCGGGAACGCGGACCGGATCATTGAGATAAGGAAAAATTAAGGATCTCAGCCTGCAACAGCGGCTATCCCCGGAAGTACTTTCCCTTCAAAATACTCCAGCATGGCTCCGCCGCCGGTGGACACATAGCTCACCTTTTCGGTAAATCCAAACTGGTTGACTGCTGCGACGGAATCTCCGCCGCCCACAAGGGAAAATGCCCCGTTTTGGGTGGCTTCCGCCACGGCAATGGCGATCGCCCTCGTGCCATGCTGAAATTTCGGCATTTCAAACACGCCCATCGGACCGTTCCACAAAATCGTTTTCGATCTTCTGATCACATTGGAGAACTGCTCGCAGGCGTTGGCGCCGATATCGAGGCCCATCCAGCCCTCCGGGATATTATTGCTGGGCGCCGCGGAGGTTTGCGCCTCATTGGAGAACTGGTCGGCGATAACAGAATCGGAAGGAAGATGGATGGAAACACCTTTTTCCTCCGCTTTTCTAAAGATCTCCAGCGCCGTCTGGAGCCGGTCCTCTTCGCAAAGCGATTTACCGATATGTCCGCCTTTCGCCTTCATAAAAGTATAGGCCATACCGCCGCCGATGATGATATCCGTGGCTCTTTCCAGCAGGTTCTCAATGATCAGAATTTTATCGCTCACTTTGGCGCCGCCAATAATGGCGGTAAACGGTTTATCCGCTTTGTGCAATACTTTCTCCGCACTGGCTACCTCTCCTTCCATGAGCAACCCGAAAAGCCTGCTTTCGGGTGGAAAGAATTTGGCGATCACCGCGGTGGACGCATGTGCCCGGTGGGCGGTACCGAAGGCGTCGTTCACCCACAGTTCGCCCAGTCTTGATAATTTCTGAGCGAAATTCGAATCCCCTTTTTCTTCTTCCTTGTAAAACCGAAGATTCTCCAGCAGCAGTACTTCGCCCGGACGCATCATGCCCGCAGTGAGGTAAGCCTGCTCCCCCACGCAATCGTTGGCGAATAGCACGGTGGCCCCGTTCAGCAATTCACTAAGATGGTTTACCAGGTGTTTCAATGAGTATTTTTCAGCCGGGCCATCCTTGGGGCGACCGAGGTGGCTCATCAGAATGACCATTCCTCCGTCGCTCAGTATTTTTTTGATCGTCGGTACGGCCGCCCGCATCCTGGTGTCATCCGTTATTTCAAATTTTTCATTCAGCGGCACATTGAAATCCACCCGCACCAGGGCTTTCCGGCCTTTGAAATTGTAATCGTTGAATCGGGACATGATTTTTTTGGGGCGAAGGTATTGATAATAGATCTTTCGAAGGCGGGATACTAATAGTGAATATTTAATTATAGTGATCAGCTGTGGACCGTGGACTGTCGACTGTGGACTGCCTATGCCGTAGCTCTCCTCTCCCTTTGCGATTCCTGGAAAAGGATATGCCCGGCAACGGTTGCCATCACTTCATCAGTTACATCAGTGCCTCCCTTACAATTATTTCGAATGGCGTTGACTGTGTATTTGGGACCAAAGGGAATCCCCCACCAGCCGAAGAGAGCAGAAATAATGGTGAACCGGATCCCTTTCCGAAGGGCGCTCTCACCGGCCCGGATCATATAAACTTCTGAGTGGCGTTTGAGAATGAAAAAGATCAATGAGATCGTATAATGATAATAAACAAACCGTGCCCCTTTATCCACTTCCTGTTGCAGTTGAACGGCGGTATAACCCTGGATGTTTTGAATTTTCATGGCAGCAGGTAAAAGCAGCCGCAGCGCTATGGCTGCGGCTCCCGGACTTTTCAATTATTTACTGATCAGTTTGGCGAAGTAATTCACTGTTCTTACCAACTGGCTCACATAGCTCATTTCATTGTCGTACCAGCTTACGGTCTTTACCAGTTGTTTGTCGCCCGCGGTCATGACCTTGGTTTGGGTGGCGTCGAAAAGGGAACCGTAATGGATTCCGATAATATCGCTGCTTACAATCTCGTCTTCGGTATAGCCGAAGCTTTCGTTGCTGGCGGCTTTCATAGCGGCGTTGATCTCTTCGGCGGTGACGGATTTACTGAGTATGCTGGTGAGCTCGGTGAGTGATCCCGTGATCGTGGGCACCCGTTGCGCGCTGCCGTCGAGTTTACCTTTCAGTTCGGGTAACACCAGGCCGATCGCTTTGGCCGCACCGGTGCTATTGGGAACGATATTGGCGGCGGCGGCCCTTGCCCGGCGCAGGTCGCCCTTGGGATGCGGGGCATCAAGGGTGTTTTGATCGTTGGTGTAAGCGTGGATCGTGGTCATGATACCGGTTACAATGCCATATTCGTCGTTCAGCACTTTAGCCATCGGCGCCAGGCAGTTGGTGGTGCAGGAAGCGCAGGAAATGATGGTTTCGCTGCCGTCGAGTATGTTATGATTCACATTGAAAACGACGGTTTTCAGGTCGCCGGTGGCCGGGGCGGAGATTACCACCCTTTTGGCACCTGCGGTAATATGTGCTGAAGCTTTGTCCTTATCAGTAAAAAAGCCGGTGCACTCCAGCACTACGTCCACCTCATGTGATTTCCAGGGGATATCGGCGGGGTTCTTCTGTGCGTAAATTCTCACGGTATCGCCGTTCACAACAATGGAATCCTCCGTTGCCTTTACTTCCGCGTCGAAGCGGCCCTGGGCGCTGTCGTACTTTAAAAGGTGGGCCAGCACTTTGGGGCTGGTAAGGTCGTTGATGGCGACCACGTCGATCCCCTGCATTTTATATATCTGGCGGTAAACCAGGCGCCCGATACGACCAAAACCGTTTATGGCTACTTTAACTGTACTCATGACTTTTTTTTTAATTATTTGAAGCGCAAAGTTAGTGAAACCCGGCTTGCCGGCCTGTATCAGATGGGGTTAAAATGGCTATGCCAGAAAGGTTGTGGATAAGCCCGTTCCGGCCTTAATAAGTGGAAAAACATTTGGTCAGCATGCGGGGCCGGGCTATCTTTGCCGTCCTTAAAAAAGGCCCGTTCGTCTAAGGGCTAGGACACCACCCTTTCACGGTGGTGATACGGGTTCGAATCCCGTACGGGCTACAAACCCTGCAAGAAATTGCAGGGTTTTTTTATTAAAAAACTGGGTATTACGGGTTCCCTGCCTGCGTGACGCATGCAGGCAGGGAATCCCGTACGGGCTATAAAGAGGTTACCATAATTGATAACCTCTTTTTTTTCAATACGCACCTGACAGAAAAACCACTTTAAATAAGTTGATTTCCCCCTTATAAGACTCTAGTAAACTTCCACTTTCACGGCGACCTAATGGTTTTTGTATATGTTATAGAAAGCATTTCTGATAAAACCTGGTATACAGGTATGGCTTTGAATGTTGAAGCCAGATTAAAGGAACAAAACCACGGCAAAAACAGATTTACAAAAGGTCATATGCCATGGAAGATAATTTACACAGAAACGCAACCTGACTGGGAAACCGCGAGAAAAAGAGAAAAATATTTAAAGACGGCAGCGGGGAAGAAGTGGTTAAGAAGACATATCAATGAACAAAATGCTGATTCGGGTTCCCTGCCTGCGTGACGCAGTCAGGCAGCGAATCCCGTAAGGGCTACAAACCCTGAAAGTAAAAGCGTGGTTATTCATTTACGCTTTAAATTGATTCTTATCCAATCCCGGTTTACTATTTAAGTTTCCTGTGACCAAACTCACTACCTACCTTGAGTCCCGTCATTTAAACCGGTTCCGGCC
Organism: uncultured Chitinophaga sp.; assembly: GCA_964424155.1. Lineage (GTDB taxonomy): Bacteria > Bacteroidota > Bacteroidia > Chitinophagales > Chitinophagaceae > JJ008. The sequence goes on along the minus strand of CAYRHU010000056.1, from coordinate 7,767 downwards.
CAGGGGTAACTTTCAAAAGATAATATTGTGCATCTTCCATAAATGGAAGGTTAATGGTATGCAAACCCAGTATAAGGGATGGATAATATCATAAGTTATTAATAAACATCTAATCGGTTACGAAACATTTATTCACTAAAATCAAACACCATGTCAACCCACTTTGATAAATACGCCGCAAAGGGAAATGAATTCCTGCAACTGGTGGCCAAAGATTTGGAAATTCCCCGGGATATGGCCGAACGCATCACCCGGGCCGTGCTGCATGCCTTACGCAACCGGCTGAGCCATGAAGAGTCATTCCACCTCATGTCGCAAATGCCGATGGCGCTGAAAGGCGTATACGTGGACGGATGGAAGTACAGCCGCGAATTCAAACGGATCAACGGACTGGCTGAGTTCCTGGACGAAGTGAGAAAGGAAGACGGCAAGATGGCCGGGTATGATTTCGGCAATAACGCTAAAGCCAGGAAAGCCGTAGCCGCCGTGTTCAAGTCACTTCACTATTTTGTATCGGACGGGGAAATGCACGATATGACGGAGATGCTGCCGCAGGAAATGAAGGAATTCATCCAAAACGTGATCGAAGGAAACCAGGTGATCATGTAACGGGTCGTGCCCGATCAGGATTTCCTGTAGGCCTTGTGCACCGATGATAAGAAGCCGTAACAGCCATACTTGGCGTCTACATAGTTTTTTTCTGTCTGCAGCATGAGATCCCGAATCTCCTGCTGCCGGTTTTCTATATCCCCGGTTACCAATTCATCCTCCTTCAGGCCGTGATCCTTTTTAAGCGTCTCCAGCTGAGCGGCAATCATTTTTTTAAGCCGGGTGAACCGGCGGGCAATCGCATCCAGTTTATCCTGCTCCGCTTCGGTTTGCCTTGCGATCGCAGGCAGCGAATTGCGCTGAATGACCTCAGAAAGCCTTTTTCCGAGCGTTTCCATTTCATAAAAATAAAACTGAATGAGACGCGACCATTCATCCAATTCACTGTTGTAATAAGAAGCTACACTGTGATCCATAAAAACAATACTATCCGGGTCTGTTATTATAAGGGTGCCGGGGGTTCTTCCGGCGTTTCTTCAAATCCTTCCTCGTATTCTTCCAGGAGCTCTTCATCCACCGAACTCCTGCCGAACTCATTCAGCTCTTTCAGGGTGAAATCATCCATCCCGGTGGTTTGCACCCAACCCTCTTTTTCCTTTCGCATCACCTGCACAGACAAAGCAAAACGATCGCGGAACTCGCGTTCCACATCCGCAGTTTTATACAGCGGCAGGATCTCCAGTAAACCGGACACATGGGTTTTCCGTATCTCACCGACCCGGAAATCGGCTGGAAGCTCATCCGTATCCGGTGACGCTTCATATAACCCGTGCTGCCTCCGGTAAAAGCGCAATTGCAGGTAAGGATAGAAATCAGCAAATACGTCCTGGATCTCTCCCAAACGGGTCTGGTCATTGATTTCTATATGCATGTCATTTATTTTTTTGAGTTATCGGCTGGATGTCGCGGACCGACCCTTGTCATTTTATTCCCTTTATTACGATAAATGATCCTTCCCCGTATCCCGGTTTTGCCGGCTCCGTCTGTTTAATCTCATCCAGCGGATGAAAAAGGGTTTGCGTTATTTGCAGGTTTCGGAACTGATGGGTGTTAAATTCATCGATCACTCTCTTCACACTAAAGAAATGAGCGCTTTTATAGAACAGGCTTTTTGTTTTGCGCTCTTCATATTGTTTCCCGATCAGGCTGTTGCGATCCAGGAACCCTACAACCAGTGAGCCGCCATTTTTCAAAACACGGTTCGCTTCGCGGAAAGCAAGCGACAGGTCTTCGAAAAAACAAATGGAAAATGCCATCAGTACAAAATCAAAACTCAGGTCCTTGTACGGGAGCCGTTCGGCCTCTCCCGCCATCACCTCAATCCCTCTTTTTAAAGCCAGGGCACGCATATTCGGAGCCGGTTCCACGCCTTCCCTTATACCCAGGGCCCCGGCAAATCGGCCTGTACCCAATCCCACTTCAATACCCCGGATATGATCCCCTTCCGGCAACAATTCGCGGATTGCTTCCACCTCACTCTGAAATACATACGGATATTTTTCATACCACGCTTCGTAATCGGCCACATGTTCATTGAACGGTAATGTCTGTAACATGGCAATAAGAATTAATGTAACTACTAAGTTATCCCCGCCACACCGCCCCCGGCAATGATGCCGATTACGGCTGTCACTGATATTCATCAAAATCCACGGCTTAGGCAGTATTATTCCGTGCAAATACGACAGGTTCCCGCCATTGTTCGGATACCGGGGTAAAGCACCTGGCGGTCCTTTGACCGATGCCGGTACACAGTAATTCCCTTGGCCTTATGCCTCCAGGCTTTACGGTAAATTTCGTCCACTTCCTTTTCCGTGGCCGTTTCCGGCAGGTTGATCGTTTTGGAAACCGCGTTATCCGTGTACTGCTGAAACACGAGCTGGTGTTCCAGGTGCCTCTCCGGGCTAATTTCGGTGGCTGTTTTGAACAACTGTTTCACATCAGGCGGAATTTCCTCACAACCGGCAACGGTACCCTGTTCCATGACC
>CAYRHU010000056.1:0-5070 GCA_964424155.1 uncultured Chitinophaga sp. | reverse complement strand
CCCAGCCCCGCTTTCCGGTTGCCCATCGCCATTTCCCTGATCTCGGGTATGACATAGTGATTCACTTCGATCATATCGTCCAGGAAACGGATGGCGGTGGCAATAGCTTTTTCAAGGCGATGCCAGTCAATTTCATGAACCCCGTTATTCAAACGGGTAAACCGGGACAGGTTCAGCGATCCCAGGTTGCAGGATTCGTAAGGCAGCAGGGGCACTTCCCCGCAGGGATTGGTGGCTTCGATGTTTCCCAGTGCGGGCGTGGGGTTAGCCCGGTTGATCGTATCGAGAAATAACAATCCGGGATCCCCCGTTTTCCAGGCGGAATGAACAATCTGGTCCCAGAGTTTTTTGGCATCCGTTTGCCGGATGATTTCCCGGGTACGGGGATGAACAAGATCCCATTTACCGTTGACCTCCACCGCTTGCATAAACGCATCCGTAATACCTACCGAGATATTAAAGTTCGCCAGGATGCCCTTTTGTTTTTTAGCGGTGATAAAATCTTCAATGTCGGGATGATCGATATTCAATACGCCCATGTTGGCGCCCCGGCGTTTCCCGCCCTGCTTGATATGCTCCGTCGCGGCGTCATAGATCCGGAGAAATGATAAGGGCCCGGAGGCAGTGCCACCGGATAGTTGCAACGGATATCCCGCGGAACGGAGGTGTGAAAAATTAAACCCGGTTCCTCCCCCGCTCTGCTGGATCAGCGCCGTATGCTTCAGCGTGGTGAAAATGCTGTCCATGCTATCCTGTATGGGCAAAACGAAACAGGCGCTCAACTGGTGATTCCCGGTTCCCGCATTCATCAATGCCGGGGAATTGGGAAGGAAAAGAAGATCTGAGAGGATGCTGTAAAACTCCTGCTCCGCTTCCGCGGCATGACCCCATTGCTGCTCGGCAGCCGCGACGGCCGCGGCCACGCGGTGAAAGAGATCGTCGGCCGTTTCCATGGTTTTGCCTGTGCGGGTCCGCAGAAGATACCGGCTTTCCAGCACTTTTTGAGCATTCGCGGATAAACCGGCACCGGCCGGCATTTTCACTGTTGTTTCTTTCATGGTCACGGCTAAGCTATCACAACAATTCGGCACGCACCGTGACGGCTATCATACCTGTGTTTGAGAGCGGTCATTCATGCCGGCCCCGATGGCCCGCTACCTTTAGTGATATAAATTAACCCTTAAAAAATATAAAATGTTCAGCGAAAAACTATTAGGCGAAGACCTGTTGCAATTGCAGCAGGAAAAAGGAACTGTGTGTGTATCGGTGATCGTGCCCACGCACCGGCTCGCGCCGGAGCGCAGAGGCGATATAACCGAAACCGAAAAGGCAGTGGAACAAGCCAAGGAATTGTTACGGTATAAGTTCGGGGAAAAAGAAATCAAGCCGGTAGTCAGAAACCTGGAAGAATTGCTGGCGACCATCGATTTCAATCATAACCAGGACGGACTGGGCATGTATGTTTCCGCCAGCCGGAAAATGCTCGTTAAATTTCCCTTCCCGGTCGAGAAAAAAATTATGGCGGATAAAAAATTCGAGCTGAGAGACCTGTTATACAAGATCAGCTTTGCCGCCCCGTATTATGTATTGCTGCTAACGGAAAAGGACGCGAAACTTTATTCGGGCAGCCGGGATGAAGTGGAGGAAGTGCGCGACCAATTCTTCCCCGCTGAATTCCGTGATGAATATATTTACAGCACCCCGTCCCGCAGCACTTCACAGGCTGGACAGACTCATGTTAAAAGTTTCGAACGGGACAAATCGGAAATGGTTGAAAAAAGGCTGAAGGATTTTTACCGGGAGGCCGACGACAGGCTTAAAGGCTACCTCGTGGATGATATCCCCCTCATTCTGGCCGGTCCGGAAAAAGAATTGTCCTGGTTTGAAAAGGTGACTCATCATGGCGGCCATATCATTCACCGGGTAAAAGGAAATTATACCCGTCATAACCGGAAAAAGATCGCGGATCTCGCCTGGCCGGCGATGGAGGAGTACCTGCAACAAAAAAGGACAGCGCTGCTGAAAGAATACGGGGAGATCCTGGGCGCACACCGGGGTTACAGCGGCATCCAGCAGGTATGGGAAGCCGCCGGAGAAGGAAAGGCTTTCAAACTCCTGGTTGAAAAGGATTACCGGGTACCGGGATTCGTTAAGGAAAACGACCCGCATCTTTACCTGAGACCGCCCGCCGGACCGCACCGTGTACTGGCCGATGCCGTGGATGAACTCATCGGAACCGTGCTGGAAAAACGCGGTGAGGTGTTTTTTATGGATAACGGTTCCCTGGCCGACCAGCAGCAGATCGCCCTGATCACCCGGTACTGAGGACAATCAGAACAGGTATTGATACCCGTCATTGAAAAGTACTATAAGAAGTGAATACATTTATTCCAGGTTAATACGGGTTAGGTCGGTTAAGGAGGAGGTCAGATATAACCTGTTTAAAGGACAGTAAACTGATTGACCGTAAAACGGCATAAAAGCCGTTGACTTGACCAGGATGATGGCCGTATTAAGCAGAGGGATGCAGAATAAAAATTTCAAAAGATTCTAAACTGCATTCTTTGTTTGCAGGGTAGGTTTTAACAAGCCTGCCCTGTTTTTTTATTATATGCCCTGGGAATGGTTGAAAGAACAGGGGTGTCGTCCGGCTCCTGCTGATCACAATTCTGATCCTTGTTGATGCACATCATTTTTACCGGTTCCCCGTTGAAATAAATTGCATTGTACCATAAAACGTGAAGTCATGAAAAATTGGAAATACCTGTTATACACGCTGGTGGCCCTGGCCCTCAGCGGATGTACAACCAGCAGAATAACCTCGAGCTGGAAATCGTCCGATGTTTCTCCTTACAGTTATAAAAAAATCCTGGTGCTCGGGCTGATCCATGAAACCGACCGGAGCATCCAGGAGAACATGGAAAATCACCTCGTGGGCGATTTGCGCGGCCTGGGATATGAAGCCGTTTCATCGCTGCAGGAATACGGCCCGAAGGCATTTGACAAGATGGATGAGAATTCGGCCATCCAAACCCTTAAAAATAACGGATTCGATGCGGTGCTCACCATTGTCCTGCTGGATAAAACAAAAGAAAGCCGCTATGTGGCCGGGTATACTTATTATTCGCCGTACAGCTATTATTATAACCGCTTCTGGGGTTACCGGACCACCCTGTACAGGAGAATTTATGAACCCGGGTACTATGTAACCGACACCAAGTATTTCTGGGAAAGCAACCTGTTTGATATGAGCAGCCAAAAGCTGGCGTATTCCGTGCAAACCCAGTCATTTGACCCATCCACTTCCGAGAGTTTGGGTCATGAGTACGGACAGCTGATCGTAAAGAACATGGTCAGCGAAAATGTACTAAAGGATCTTATCACTTCACCCGCAAGGGCTTTCTGAGACCGTTGGTGCAAAATACGGGGCGGATAACGGCGCGATGTGCAGGCAAGAGCCCATCATTGCGCCGTCATTTCATCCAACGCATGCTTTTACCGGAAAGAAGGGATACAGGCAATAACCGCCCGGATAAATTCATCATCTTTGCGTTGAAAATTCAGATCGCATGCCCGCCCCTGCTGCAGAAATAATTTTACAGGTTCAAAAAGCATCCGACCTGTTCAAAACGCCCCCGGTCCGTTTCAATGGCTTGCAGGTCCTGGACAGGGATGTTGAAACCTACCTCATGGAAAGAGCCGCCCAGTTCCACCGCAAAGACGAATTTCTCATTAACATTCACATTTCGGGTGACGTACCCGAAAACGAATCAGAAATCGCTGACCGGATTCATCATCATTTCAGGCATTGCCTGACCATGTCTAAAAAACAGCTTTCCCATACGCTGAAGCTGGGATGGAGAAGCCTGGGGATAGCCTTTGTATTCCTGCTGCTGATGTATACGATAGCGAACCGCCTCGTACCGCAGCTGCCCCAGGGCGGACTAACCATAACGATCAAGGAAGTATTCATCATACTGGGATGGGTGGCCTTATGGCGCCCGGCCGAATTACTCTTATATGAATGGTTCCCGATCCGGAAAAAAGTAAGGTTACTTGAAAGGCTGTCAACCGCTAAGTTCACTTTATCCGCATAATGCGTTTATCTTTTTTTAATTCCGCCGCCTCAATTTCTCCCTTGTCGAGACGTTTCCCGGGAGGTATGTATTTCAATCCCAGCATAGCATACATTTCCTCTTCGGTGGCTCCGGCCAGTCTTTTCCCGGTGGTGATATCAAATAGGCCGTACTCATTGATCTTATAACCCTTATTCCGCGCACGGGTCCGGAGTTTGATATTATGCTCCCGGGAACCGGTGAAATAAAGCATGGCGCTGCCGTATTCATAATCGTGGACCAGCCTGATGTCGACCTGCACCTCACCCCGTTTCAGAATCACGCTCGCCTTTGTGTTACCTTTTGCCAATACTTTCCTGACCTGGGGGAGCTGAGTGAATTTCTCCACGATCCTTTTCCGGTCGCGGGGTTCGGCCAGGATGATGATATCGATATCGCCGATGGTTTCTTTTTTTCGCCGGAGGCTACCCGCCAGTTCGGCCTGTTGCACACCGGGCATCTTTTTGATTTCAGCCAGTAATTCCAACCCGATCCGCTGTGCTTCCCGCAGGGGCATGCGCCGGGCTTCCTTGAATAATTTCAGCGAGCGTTTCATCGCCTCTATTTTCTTTTCACCAAAACCCTTTAACCCGATCAGGCGGTTGCTTTCCAGCGCATGGACCAGGTCGTCCCGGTTCCGGATGCCCAGTTCATCATGCAGGGTTTTGAGTGTGGCCGGACCAAAGCCCTTAATATCCATTAACTCCAGTAATTTATAGGGCACTTTACGCTTTAGTTTTTCAAAGGTGCCGATCTTCCCGGTGTGCAGAAATTCAATGATCTTTTTCGCGATGCTTTCCCCGATCCCGCCGATGGCATCCAGGGTTTTGACATCGGAAGCATAATCCGCGATATCTTCATTCATGTTGTGAAGTATTTTCGACACGTTCTCATAAGCGATGGCGCGAAACCGGTCCTGACCACCGTAACGGTAGCAATCCGCCATACGGTGGAA
>CAYRHU010000055.1:0-25962 GCA_964424155.1 uncultured Chitinophaga sp. | reverse complement strand
CACGAACGGCTCCCGGGAGATAAGTATCATCGGAGTTCAGCCAGGTGATGATCTCCCCTTTCGTATTTCTCCAGCCCTTGTTGATGGTGGCGGTTTGCCCCATATTCTTTTGTGTTTCCCAATAGATGCGGCCGGTGTATTCTTTCAGGATATCTTCCGTGTTATCGGTGGAACCGTCATTCAGCACCATCAGTTCGATGTTCGGGTAATCCTGTGTCAGCACGCTCTCTATGGTATCCCGGAGGAATTTGCCCTGGTTGTAAGCCGGAGTAACAACAGATACTAAGGGCTGGTTTGGGTTGGGCATGGGGGAAAATGAAAGTTTAGAAATGGGTGTGAGGTTTGAATGGGCGTAACAGCTGATGAACGATTGCGGAATGGCAGTTAACGGGCAAAGGGCTTGTTTACGGATGCCCGCATGTTATATCAGTGGCAAAATGCCGATCCGCCACTCCATGAAACTATGCTTTCACCAGCGCGGCATGGATCATTTCCGAAATCGTCCGCCGCATATCGTACTCCAGTTTCCAGTTGGGGTAATGGTTCTGGAATTTCCTTACATCGCTGATATACCAGATATGATCCCCGCTTCGGGCTTCATCGAGGACGGTATATTCGAGTTTTTGCCCGCTGATCTCTTCGATCATCCGGATGGCTTCCAGCATGGAGATATTGGCAAACCGTGAACCGCCGATATTGTAGACCTCCCCTTTGCGCGGCGCTTTGAAAAATTCCCAGAAGGCATTGATGAGGTCCCTGCTGTGGATATTATCGCGAACCTGTTTCCCCTTATAGCCAAATACCCGGTATGGTTTATTTTGTACCGTACAAAGGATCAGGTAGGCGAGGAACCCGTGGAGTTCCGCCCCGCTGTGGGCGGGACCGGTAAGGCAGCCACCCCGGAAGATCCCCGTGTTCATCCCGAAATATTTCCCGTATTCCTGCACCATGATATCCGCCGCGGCTTTGCTGGCCCCGAAGATGCTGTGCTTGGAATTGTCAATGCTCATCGTTTCATCGATCCCGTGTTCGTAGAATGGATGTGAAGAGTCGATCTCCCAGCGTGTTTCCAATTCCACCAGGGGAAGAAAGTTGGGAGTGTCGCCATACACTTTGTTGGTGCTGGTAAAGATAAACACTGCTTCGGGGCAGTATTTCCGGGTAGCCTCAAGCAGGTTCAGCGTTCCTGTGGCATTAACCCCAAAATCGGTAAAGGGTTCTTTGGCTGCCCAGTCGTGCGAGGGTTGCGCCGCGGTATGAATGATACCTGCGATGGAGGAATTATACTCCGAGAAGATCTTTTCAATGGATGCATAATCCCGTATGTCGGCCGGATAATGACGGTAATTGGGGAGGGATACTTCGAGTTTTTGACGGTTCCACCCGGTACTGGCCCCTTCTCCGAAGAAATAGGCCCGCATATCGTTGTCGATCCCAGCAATGAGGTATCCCTGTTCATGAAAGAATTTGCATGCTTCGCTTCCGATGAGACCGGCCGAACCGGTGATAATGATGGTTTTCATGTTATTTCTATCTGGTATAGTTTCGTTTATAGATCTGATGCAACCCAGTTTCCAAAGATGTTTCCGGCTTATAATGGGTATATTGAAAAAGCTTTGCTGAACTCCCCACACGGCGTTCCACTTCATAGTCATAACGCTTGTCCGGGGCCTGGATAAAGGTTATTTCGGAATCCGATCCGGTCAATGCTTTGATTTTTATCGCCAGGTCCAATATGCTCAATTCATTTTCATTCGCAATATTGAAAATTTCAAAACCCGCTTCTGTATTCATTAACCGGACACAAGCCTCCACGCAGTCGTCAATATAGGTGAAATCACGTGTCTGTAACCCTTTGCTATAAACAGTTATGGGTTCATTCCGCAGAGCCTGTTCGAAAAACCGGGGAATGACCATGCGGTTATCCTGGTTATAACCGTATACATTAAAAAAGCGAAGCGCGATAGACTGAATCGCCTTTTCTTCATGAAGTGCGGATAAGTAGATCTCATTGTACCGTTTGGCCATGGCATAGCTGGTGCGCGGGTCCACCATGATGTTTTCATCAACCGATTTTTCAATAGCGGAATGTCCGTAAATCCCGCTTGTTGAGGCGTACAATATTTTCCTCACCCCGTTATTTTGAGCCACCTGCGCTATGTTTCGCATCCCGATAGTTTCCACATCCATTGTTTCCACCGGATTATCCGCCACAATATCCACACCCAAAATGGCGGCAAAATGAAAGATAATATCACAACCACGGGATGCCGACATCAACGGTTGAAGGTTTCTTACATCTTCATTATAAAACTCGGTTTTCCGGAATATTTCCGGCTCGATTTTATTTCCCCGCAATAAATTGTCATAGACGACAACCTCATGCCCGTCGGACACCAACCGGGCAACAAGGTTACTGCCAATAAATCCGGCACCGCCGGTTACCAGAATTTTCATGCTTTTAATTTATCCTTTTTACAACCCCTTTAGACCACAACCTTACTCTCCTGAGAAAATCCGGGTACCGGGATTTACAAGTACTCAAGACCGGGAAGTCATGAATAGCCTTCCTGTCCGATTCAGGAATGAGCCGCACTGTTTTTTCGAATAATGAATCATAACGGTCAACCATTTTCTTTACCGAGAACTGCCGCCCGGTTTCCCAGGCCGACTCCCGCATGCGCTGTAATTGCATACGGTCGTTCGCTAATTCGGTGATCTTTGATGCAAAGCCTTTCACATCACCGACAGGCAATAGAAATCCGTTTACACCGTTTCGAATCAGTTGCGTGCTGCCGCTGGGAATATCCGTCACAACGGGGCAACAACCATTGGCCATTGCTTCGGTTAACGCAATAGAAAATCCTTCTGAATCTGAAGTCAATATGAAAACTTCCGATTCCGATAGAAGTGACTGAATGGATTCATTTGCAACCCATCCCAAAAACCGGACCATACCACTCTCTATTTCAGCTGACAAGGTTGTCTCCATCCAGGAACGCCGGGAGCCGTCTCCTACAATACACCAGGAAAAAGATGTCCCGGCATGATACAATTGCGACGCAATGGCGCACACGTCGGATATCCGCTTATGTTCCTCTTCCAGCCTGCCTACATAAATGATACGTATTGGTTCCATATTTTTTACAGCCGGAACAGACTCAGCGGCACGCACACCATAGGGAATCCATTCGATGCGATCCCGGGGTATTCCGGCAACCGATTCAAATTTCCGGCAAATTTCATCACTTACACCGATCACCCCAGATAAAAACTGCCTGTAATGTGCAGCGGGCAGATAGAATGCATCCGTGTTGGAATGAGCAATGGCAACTGTCCGGATGGATGGGTGGAGGTAAGGAAGTGCAAGCCACCCTACGTCGGCAGAAACGGAGACAATGTAAAGTTCCGGGCGCAAATGGTTCAACCATTCAGCCAGGCGTTTTGCCTTATCGGTGGGAAGATGCCAGTCTTTCCAGAATTTTGTATGCAACCGTATTCCCGGATCCGTAAGCGCTTTGCGCAGTACAAAATTCGGTTGTCCGGCGGTTACAAGATGAACTTCATGACCGAGTGAGGCAAGTCCCACAAGCAGCGAAGGAAGAAAAATCTGCGCTCCTCCAACCGAATCTTCGTGAATTGTCGAATCCAAAAAAACGAGTTTCATTACGAGGATTTTTTCTCGATATAAATTGCGGTAAGTACTGAAAATGCAAAGAGCGCATATTCTTTAGCGGCCAAGAACTTGTGGATCTCGTTATCTGCAGTATTTTCAATGTCCCTCATTTCTACCATAATAACTTTGGGGCGATACCGCAAAAAATCAAGCCCTTGCAATACTTTCAGATCATGACCCTCCACATCAACAGACAACAGATCAATATTCCGGCCCGGTGTTAATTGTTCATCAAGTATTGAGGTCAGGGTTTTTGTTCGTACCACCCGGCGCAATTCGGTATTTCGCTCCCACCAGCCGGGATCTGCATTGTAATAATCATTATCAATAGTGCTGACCAATGCATTTCGTGCCTGGAAAAAAGTCACTTCCTTAATCTGATCCGATACTGCTTCGCAAACGGATATATCCTTTTTCCTTATTCGCCGGCATTTCCTGATCAATTCTTCATTCGCATCAATATTGATTCCGGTCCATCCCGACAAATACAAACTGAATGTATTGGAAAAGTGGATGGGCTCATTACATCCGACATCCACATAGGTCCCCTTTCCCATTCCCTGGATGTGATTAAGAATAAGATCTTCAGAAAATTCGGAATATGAAAATCCAACCTCCAGTCGCAGGATCCTTCGAATCACATAAAGAAGGAAAAGGCGGAATGCCCAGGAAAAAGGAAGCAGGGAAAACCATCTGATTTTTTGTCGCATGCACCTGATTTAATGAAATACTGATTCCAAAAAATTTTTAAACCTATCGACTGGTATAACCAAATTGCAACCACGTCCGACAAGACTGGCTTCTGAATCGGGAACTCCGTTCATGAAGTAATACTTCAGGCCAAGAGCGTCTGCCAGGTGCCAGTACCCCACATTAGACGGCCCTTTTTCATACCTGCGTAATTCAATGACCGCGCCGGATGGCATGAAACATGCGTTTGTGAGTCCGGCTCCATGTAACCCCATCATCCATTCGGTTTCGGAGAACAGCCTTACCTGTTCCCTGAAAGTTAAATCCTCCGTTCTGGTAATCTCGAAGCCGAATTGACCCAGAACCGGTTCCAGGTCTTCTTCATTCAGGATTTTCCGGAACCCGGCACCGGACCTGGATATAAATACCCGTCGCTTTCCGGCTGTTAATCCCTGAATAAACTGGGCACGCATATCCTGCATAAGTCCTGGGTTCAGGTGTCCTGATGGAGCAACTGGTGTGATCCGGGATAAATCATTCACGGCATACCGGCATCCCGGTTGCATCCAGATGATTTCCCGGAAAGAAATTTGCAGCATTCGGAATGACTCAGCTGCAACATTTCTCAGGTACGAAACATCCGGCAGCAGAAGTTGAAAATCGCGGATCTGTTCCCGGGCACAAAAGAGACGTGGCAGCACATCGCACAGCCAATGAAAATGTCCCCCTGACCAGATATCCGTAGCTAAAAGATAGGGCCCGGGTCCGAGTTTTATTCGTTTTCCCAGCAGCCATTGCTTTATGGGATATCTAACCTTATAATAGGTTTTCCTGGCGTTTTGCGGAAGCGTGCTCTTTAACAGCCAACCGTTCCGGTAAACCACGGAATCCATTGTCACTGTAGCCTTACCGATTTCGTTAAGCCAAACATCATCCGTTATATAATACTGTTCCGGAACAAAATCCCCGCTTGTTTCTGCAGTCATGTTCTCAGGCAGCCTGTGCTTCACCGGTATGGATGTCAGCAACGTTTTCGTCATGCCTGCATATTGACCGCCTGATTAAGTACAGGTTTTAACGGATCAAGGATACAGGCAATTGAATTGCGAACTGTAAACCGTTGCATTGCCCGGCTATTCAGGAATGCCACCGCTTGCTCCAGGTAGTCTCTGAATTCAGAGTAGCTCATTCGTTTCAGGAAATTGTACAGGCTTTCCTGGTCCGGGAAATCCCGGCCATCAATGAAACAACGATATGGAATCAATTCCTTTATATTGGGCGCCCCCCAGTAAACAGGAACTACGCCCAAATAAAAGCAATCGAAGATTTTCTCACAAACATAACCATTGATACCCACCGTATTCTCATAGCAATAATAAAAGCGGTATTTACCGATTACTTCAAATTTCTCCAGCGGTTTGAGTTCGCCTTTAAAAACACGGATGAGATCGGATTGAAAATAGGCGGCTATCCGGCGAAACCAGGACCGGGGCATCAACTTCTTGAGTATTGAAACACCCTTAAAAGCGAAATAATAATCCCGGGCGCGGAAAGTGCCCCCGTAAAACCCAAAATCTCCCGGGTGATGTTTCCCGTACCACTTTATGGTTTCATAACGGGTATGGATTGTGGATCCGGGATTTTTTTTATCGGGGTACTTATGGATGGCATGGCTCACAAATGTTGCAAGGGTTCTCCGGTTGAAATCCCCTTCCGTCGCAATTTCCGGGATGCTAAAATATTCTGTGTCTATCGCGAATGGATAATACCGGTATTTTTTCCCATCCACCAGTGTTTCATCGAATGTGAATACATAATCAAACCGGTCGTGCCATGATTTGTCCCAGCTTTCAGGGCAATACATGGGCGGGTCATTTATCAGGAGACACCATATCTGCCCGGGTTTTTTCTCTGATCGTATCAGGTGGGGGTTGTCAAAGCAAAAAACCAATTCGCATTCCTCCGGCGGAAAAATGTCGCGGGTGGCTATCTGGAAACCATATGCTTCAAGTTCACTTTTAAGAGTAACAAAAGAGTAGAGCATATTCTTGAATCCATCTCCCTCCGGGTTTACTTTAAACGGATAATTTTTTGTGCCTTGCTTTTCCGCTGCAATAAACAAACACGCTTTTCTATATTTCATACAAACAAAGGCTTGAGTTGGTTTTCATTCTTCTTAATCCATGAATAAATGTCTGAGAAAATGCTTTCCGTATTTCTTTTGGGCAACCATCCTGTTACCCCGGTTAACCGTGTCATGTCTGAAACATAATATCGCAGGTCCGCAGGCCTGTTCTCAGGTACACGGTGCACAGGTATCCTGTTTCCCGTAATCTGTTCACACAAAAGGGTCATTTCCTGTAATGAGAGACTGCCTGCCAATCCTCCACCGGCATTGAATATGGTACCCGAAAATAAACCGGGCTGATGCAACTGCAGGTCAACCAGGTCCACCAAATCATCTATATGCAGGAAATCCCTCACCTGTTTACCAGATCCCCCGTACCCAATGTACGAAAGCTCCTTTTTCCAGTAATGGCGGGCCATCCAAAGCGTAGCCACACCCTGATCCGTTTTGCCCATTTGCCGGGGACCGGCTATCACGCCGTACCGTATAATTGAAGCACTCATTCCGTAAAAACCGGCATATTCCTGGATAAAAAGTTCTGATCCCAATTTTGTTGCACCGTAAAATGACCGGGCACCCTTAAGGGACAGGTCTTCCGAAATCCCGCCTGAAGTAATCCCTTTCTCCGTCTGATCTTTTGACAGATTGAACCGGGTTTCGGATTCTTCATAATTAGCCTGTTCGATACGGTGTATCGGGTATACCCGGCTGGTGGAAAGAAACAGTAATTGAGCCTTGTTCCTGACACATTGATCAAAACAGTGTATTGAACCAAAGAGGTTGTTATTGATCACATAAAAAGGACTTCCGGAAAGACCCGCCAGCACTGATGGTTCCGCAGATGCTTCAATCAACACATCGAAATCACGGATTTGTTCGATGTCTTCCCTGCAACGAATATCACCGTGTACAAATTCTATTCCAGCTTGTTTCAGCTCAATAAGGTTAATTTCTGATCCCCTGCGTTTAAGATTGTCAAAAGCAATAATGTGGTATTGAGGATATCTCGCCTTTAGTTGCAGGGAAATGCTGGAGCCCACAAAACCCGCACCCCCGGTTATTAATATTGTCACTTTATTTTTATTTCTGATTCCGGATTTAAAACCCCAACATGACAGTAAAACACGGTTGCGACTGATTTCAGGATGAAATTTTTGGCATAAGGAACATATCCTTTCGCTTCCAAAAAACGGGTAACCGGGGAATCCAAAACATCCTTTAATGAAAATACACCGTTCTGCTCCAGGGCAATGATCCTTGGTGAAATCATTTCAAAGGGAATCCCCTGGAGTATTTCCATCTCGAAGCCTTCCGCATCTATGTTCAGGTAATCAATACTGGTCCTGACACCGAATTTACTGATGAGTGAACTGAAGGAAAAAACCGGGACCGGGATTTCGCGCTGAATCTTTTCGGCCAGACCCAACCGCTCCAGGTTCCCCCTGTCGAAAGTATTCATCGTTGAATTCTCTGAAATCCAATAATAGGTCATTAACGCATCCACAGCTCCCACGCCCGCTTCTATGTTCAGATCCCGCGGGCGAAACCGGTCGAATAATGTCTTTGATCCGGGTCGTGGATCAACATTGACCCCGGACCAGCCGGACCTGTAAAGAAGATAGGTATTGGAATGACGGAACGGGTGATAGGCGCCAATATCCAGGTAATACCCTTTATACCCCCCCAGCAATTGTTGCGCAGTCGTAAGCAAAATCGCATCTTCTCCGGACTGGGAATAAAAATCAGTGTCATTCCTTAGTCCGATCAGCTTCCTTAAAAATGTCTTTACTCCTCTCAAAGCCATGGCAATCGTTTTTTTATTAGCGCCAATTGCTGTGCGGCCCAATCCCTTTCATTTGGAGTCAGGAAACTATTCCAGGCCAGATACCCGTAACATAGCAGGTTCAGGGGAACCAATAATATGAGCCAGGGTGAAAAATTATCCACTAACAAAGCAAAAACAGTTACCGGCAATAAAATCAACCCGCCAAAGAGATATTTTGCAACCCCGTCCCATACAGAGAAGCGTTCTCCCATATGCTTCTTTACAAAATAGATAAACACCAGGGAATTCACTGTTTCCCGTAAACTGAAGGCGATGGCTCCCCCGATGATCCCCCATTGCCTGACAAGAAAAAAAGCGATCAGGGCATAGGGGATCACTTCAAACAAATAAAACTTCGCGAATAGGTTGGGACGCCCCGATGCCATTAATACGCAATTTGGGATGTATGCGGAAATACCGAAGAATATCCCGATGAGTAAGATATAATACGGCTGAATGCTTTCTCTCCCAAAATCAGGACCAGCCCAGATGGTAAAAAACGGCCTGGCAATTATTAGCAGAAAAAGGATGGCGGGGATCAGGACGATGAAACTAAAACGCACCGTTCGCTGAAAAAGCGCTAAAAGTTCAGTTTGCTTATCCGGTTTCATCAATTGTGAAAATGCAGGCAATAAAGACTGCACCATAGCTGTGGAAAACATGGTAGTCATAAGCGCGAACGTTGACGCCACCGAATAATAGGCCAGCGAAGTAACGGAAGAATACCGCGTAACGAAAAATTTCTCTAAATGGTTGATCAACGTGAGCCCGATCCCATAAAGCACGATGCTTCCCCCGAACCTCAAGAGGGGTTTCCAGTATTCCCGGCCGGTTGAAAACCTCAATAATCCCGGCAAAAGACGCGAGGACATGTAGAGATTAACGGCAAACACCCCTATTGCCGTAACGAGCGCCACAAAGACCGCTTCCACTATCCCCCCGCCGAAATACAAAACCAGCGGAGTTGCCAGGATCATAATGACTTTGCCGCCGGCATTGATCAGAACATTCAGATCCATCCGCAGCCGTGATATCTGTGGCGTATTGAATACGCTGCTTAGAATATTAACAAAGAAAGCAATAGCGGTTAAGCGAAGCCCCAGGCTGGCTGTAGACCTTAAATGCTCCGGCACCGTAAGCAAGTCCCCTACGATCCAGCCGGGAACGATAATCATCGGGATGATAAACAACAAAGATGTACCGCTGGCAATCGTCGCAGCAGTCCGGATAATTTTCCCTTCTTTTTCTGTATTGTGCTCTGCATAAGCTTCAGAACCGAATTTTGTGGACGTCAGCCCCATGCCGAAATCCGCAAAACTCAGGTACATGGAAATGAGACCAAGCAGAATCAACACCCCATATGACTCCGTTCCAAGGATCCGGATCACAAATGGCGTAGAAATAAATGTTGCCAACAGCGGTAATACCTGACCGGCTAATACCCAGAAACTTCCCTTAAACACCTTGGCCGTCATGCCAGATGTTGCTGTTTCTGCCGGATGTATTTCCGAAATACTGTTCTCTGATTGGATCCCGGACACTCTTATGCTATTCTTAAATTGGACTTTTATGGTGTCTGAATAATGATGAACTCCTGTTCCGTTATCATCCAACTATACCCTTCAGGTACTCCCCGTACCCGCTTTTCGCGAGTTCATTACCCAGTTTCAATATTTGATCCCGGGTGATGAATCCATTCCGCCAGGCCACTTCTTCAATGCACCCGATCTTGGTGCCCTGTCTCTTTTCGATCACGCGTACAAATTCGCTCGCGTCGCTAAGCGAATCGAAGGTGCCGGTGTCGAGCCAGGCGGTGCCGCGGTCGAGGAGCGCCACTTTCAGTTTGCCGCTTTCCAGGTATTGGCGGTTCACATCCGTGATCTCGTACTCGCCGCGCGCGGAAGGTTTCAGTTCCTTCGCGATCCGGACAACACTGTTGTCATAGAAATACAGGCCGGGCACGGCATAATTGGATTTGGGCCGGGCCGGTTTTTCCTCGATGCTTACCGCGTTATGATCCCGGTCAAACTCCACCACGCCGTACCGCTCGGGGTCGGATACCTGGTACGCGAAAATATAGCCGCCGTCCACATCCGCCAGTTTCTTTAACTGCTGTCCCATCCCCGTTCCGTAAAAAATGTTGTCGCCAAGGATGAGCGCCACATTGTCCTTGCCGATAAAGGATTCACCGATCACGAAGGCCTGCGCCAGGCCGTTGGGCACTTCCTGGATGGCATACTCAAAACGGCAACCCAGCTGGCTGCCATCACCCAGTAATCTTTTGAATGAAGGGTTGTCTTCCGCCGTGGTAATGATAAGGATCTCCCGGATACCGGCCATCATCAGCGTGGACAACGGGTAATAGATCATCGGTTTGTCATAGACCGGCATCAGCTGCTTGCTGATGGCTTTTGTGATCGGGTACAACCGGGTGCCGGAACCCCCGGCGAGTATGATGCCCTTCATAAAAAATTATTGAAAGGGGTGAGAACTGATCTCCCGGTTAACCGGGGAAGACAGTTAAATTTATTAATGATCTCCAGCCTCGTGTGCCTGTCCGTTCAAATACCGGAAGGTTCCTGTTTTTTTATCACCTTTCCCTCCTGCATCCAGACCGCTTCGTCGAAATACTGGCATACATTGGCCTGCCAACCCCATTCCGGTTCCTTGCGGTTCAGCATCACGACTTCGAAAGGACAGGCATCTACCTGGTCAAACTTTCGTTTTGTCCGGGTTTCGGCCAGATGGGCCCTGATAAAATAATTCCCCCTGTACAGGCGCAGTCCCGGGTACTGAAGCGTGATCGTGTTAATACCCTCATCCCGCAGAATAGGCACTTCGGTGTCGAATATCCAGTTAAACAGAACAGGATAGTTCATCTGGTTGAACACCTGGACAGACAGGGCCATGGAACCTGTCTTTTTTGCCGGCATGTTGATATCCAGTTCCAGGGAAAGTGGACGGCCAAAAGCATGTATCGCCCCTTCCTCCGATGTTCCCAGCTCTATCCGGGTGATCCGGGGTTCCTCCGGATCCGCGCTTCCCCGGTACGTACCTGTGCGTTCCTGGACTGAAGCGTATTCCGAAATTACCCGTTCCGTATCGTCCATGCAGATGATCCTTCCTTTTTCAAGCAGGATGGATTTCCGGGCCAGCGTGGAAACGGCGCCAAGGTCATGGCTTACAAACAGGATGGTCCGGCCCCCGCGGCTGACCTCGCTCATTTTCCCCATGCACTTGCGCTGAAATTCCGCATCGCCCACGGCCAGCACTTCATCGATCAGCAGGATCTCCGGCTCGAGATGGGCCGCCACGGCGAAGGCCAGCCGCAACTGCATACCGCTGCTGTACCTTTTCAGCGGTGTGTCGAGGAACTCCTGCACCCCGCTGAAATCAACGATCGCATCAAAATGCCGGATGATCTCGGCTCTCCGCATACCCAGTATGCTGCCGTTCATAAAGATATTTTCCCTCCCGGTGAGTTCAGGGTGAAAACCCGTACCCACTTCGAGCAGGGAAGCGATCCGGCCACGACCGATGATCCTTCCTTCGGTGGGTGTGGTGATCCGCGATAGTATTTTAAGCAAGGTGCTTTTGCCCGCACCGTTGCGCCCGATGATACCCAGGCTTTCGCCGGGCTGCACCTCAAAACTCACATCATCCAGCGCCCTGAATTTTTTTCCGGCCGGCCCGCGGATTGACCTGAGCGGATTACTCAGCACATCCCTGAGCGAAAGATAGGGTTCCTGCAATCCTCCTATCCAAAACTCTTTTACAATATGCCGTACTTCAAGAACCGGTTTCATAACCTTTATGCCAGGTCCGCAAAATATGCTTCGGTTTTCCTGAACGTGTAGATCCCGATAAACAAAAGCGCGAGCGCGGTCACGAATCCGAACAACAGGCCGGTCCAGTCGACCGGGTTCCCGGTAAAAGCACTCCTGGAAAGATTGATCGCATGGGCCAGCGGGTTCAGCCGCATGATCCAGCCCGGTATTCCATCCTGGAAGAGCTTGCTGCTGTATAAAACCGGGTTTACAAAAAGCAGGAACTGGATCAGGAATGGAATGACATATTGAAAATCGCGATACTTCACATTCAGGGCTGCCAGGAACGTGCCTAGACCAAATGTGGTAATTACCGTGAGCAGGATGCCCAGGGGCAGGCAATAAATAACCCGGAGCCAGTCCGTTGGATGATCGTACCACAACACCACGCCGAAATAGACGATCAGCGCGAAGCAAAAATCAAAGAGCGCCGCCAGGATGGACGACAGGGGAATGATCAGCCGGGGAAAATAGATCTTCCGGATGATATTCGCGTTGGCGACCATGCTGTTGGCACTGCTCAGCAGCCCGGCGCTGAAAATATTCCAGATGATCAGACCGGACAGCGCGAATACGGGATAAGGTATTCCTTCACTGCTTACTTTAAGTCCCCTGCTGAAAATCAGGGTAAAGATCAGCATCATCAGCAGGGGCTGCAGGATGGCCCAGAGAAAACCCAGGGCCGCCTGTTTGTATTTCACTTTAATATCCCGCCAGGTGAAAAAGAAAAACAATTCCCGGTAACGGATCAGTTCCTTGAAGCCGGGTGAGAATTTGTTTTGTCTTTCAATGATATATTCCATATTCACTCAAAGAAGGCGACTCCGTTCAGTTACGAAACTTTTTACAGGGCCGGGTTTCCGGAAACTTGCCGGCACTGAGAAGCTTCCCGTTCTGCAATTGGTTCATTAAAAACAGAAACGATCGAAATACAGCATGACAAACCGCAGGGAGGCCCCACGTCGATGCACTACCCGTACTGCTCTTTATAATAAGTCATATACTCCCCCGATGTAACATGTTTCAGCCATTCCGTGTTTTCCAGGTACCAGTCGATTGTCCTGGATAAACCTTCTTCAAAAGTTACAGACGGTTTCCACCCGAGTTCCTTATTGATCTTTGACGCGTCGATGGCATAGCGGCGATCGTGCCCGGGGCGATCCGTGACATAAGTGATCAGCCGTTCACTTTCCCCGGGCGTTCTTCCCAGTTTCTCATCCATCAGCCGGCAAAGCAGTTTCACCAGGTCGATATTCTTCCATTCGTTGAACCCGCCCACCGCGTAAGTTTCCCCGTTCCTTCCATTATGAAATACCGTATCGATGGCCGCGGCATGATCGATCACATAGAGCCAGTCGCGGGTGTATTGCCCGTCGCCGTACACCGGGAGGGGCTTTTTATGAATGATATTATTGATGAAAAGCGGGATCAGTTTTTCAGGGAAATGGTTGGGACCGTAATTGTTGGAGCAGTTCGTGATCACCACCGGCAGCCCGTAGGTATCATGATAGGCTCTTACAAAATGATCGCTGGATGCCTTGGAGGCGCTGTAGGGGGAGTGCGGATCATATTTGGTTTGCTCCGTAAAGAAGCCGGTTTCGCCGAGGGCGCCGAAGACTTCGTCGGTGGAGACGTGATGAAAGACAGTCGACAGTCCATAGTCCACAGTCGACAGTCGGTCCCCGCCAGTTGTATGTTTGCTCCAAAGATTCCTGGATGCATTTAATAGGTTAACTGTGCCGATGACATTGGTGTACACGAAATCTAACGGAGAGAGTATGGAGCGGTCCACATGGCTTTCGGCGGCGAGGTGGATGATGCCGTCGGGCCGGTATTGGGTGAACACCCGTTCCAGTGCTTCCGTATCCAGGATATTTATTTTTTCGAAAATGTAGTTGGGGGCTTTTTCAATGTCTTTCAGGTTCTCCAGGTTTCCTGCGTAGGTGAGCGCGTCGAGATTGATGATGCGGTAGTCCGGGTATTTGGTAACGAATAATCGTACGACATGCGAGCCGATGAAGCCGGCGCCGCCGGTGATGAGGATGGTTCTGTTCATTTGCTTTTAATTGGAATGCTGATGACAGGCATTACGCCTGTCATCCCGAGGAACGAGGGATCAATGGCGAATGATTCATAAGAGAACGACGGGGCAGATCCCTCCTTCGTCGGGATGACAGCAGCGGGACGATGGTGCAGATACCTCGTGCCTCGTGATAACATTGAGCATATTTCGCAGAACCGTTGCATCCGTATTCCCATTCTCCTCTATACTTTAGTGACCCTGTTTTTTTCTTTGTACCACTGAAAAGTCCGTTTCAAACCTTCCTTCACCGTTACATTCACTTTGTAACCTAACAACCTTTTCGCTTTGGAAATATCCGCCAGACTATGCCGTACATCGCCCGCACGTTCGGGACCGTGAACGGGTTGCAGGTCCGAACCCGCTTCGGCTTTTAATATTTCATACAGCTCATTAAGCGTGGTTTGCTCTCCGCAGGCGATATTGTACACCTGGTTGAGGGCTTTGGGATTGGTCGTGGTCAGGGCCAGGATATTGGCCTGCACCGCGTTGTCCACGTAAGTGAAATCACGGCTGTGACTGCCATCACCATTGATCACCGGGGCCTTGCAGTTCAGTAACGCTTCCGCGAACAATGGGATCACCGCGGCGTAGGGACCACCCGGATTTTGCCTGGGTCCGAAAATGTTGAAATAACGGAGCCCGATAAAATTCATTCCATACACCCGGTGGTATACCTGCGCGTAGAGTTCGTTCACCAGCTTGGTGACCGCGTAAGGCGAAAGGGGGTTGCCGGTTTTATCTTCCACCTTGGGCAGACCGGGATGATCACCGTAGGTGGAGGAACTGGCCGCGTATACCACTCTTTCAATGTTGTTTTCCTTCGCCGCCGTGAAAATATGGAGGGTGCCGGTGATGTTCACCTCGTTGGTGGTGAGCGGGTCGTTGATGGAGCGGGGTACGGAGCCGAGCGCGGCCTGGTGACTGACCTGCGTGATCCCCTCACAGGCTGTTAAACAGGCATGGTAATCCCGGATATCCGCTTCCACAAATTCAAACCGGGGATCGGATTGAAAGGGCCGGATATTTTCCGCTGGACCGGTGGCCAGGTTATCCATCACCCGCACCCGGGATACGTCATCACGTTTTAATAATGCTTCAACGAGATTGGAACCTATGAAGCCGGCGCCACCAGTGACGAGAATGCTGTTTTGTTTTTGGTTTATGGTTTATGGTTTATGGTTATCGTGATGAAGCGGGTGTTCCTCGGTTTATGGTTGTCGTGATGAGGCTGGAGCTCCTATGGTTTATGGTCTATGGGTTATAGTTTATGGTTATCGTGATGAGGCGGGTGTTCCTCCCTGTTCATTATCATCTCAGAACTGTAGTTTTGGGGTTCTGGCAATTAGCGCATGAACCCTGTGGTTTAGGAAAACCCAACCATAAACCACAAACCATAAACCACAAACTTATTTCCTGGAGAACCAATTCCCCGGGTTGACCTTGTCAATCATCCGATCAAATACATTCCTGGAAGGTTGTTCTTCCTCGTAATAACTGCCATACCCGTAACCATAGCCATACCCGTAGCGGCCATAACCATAATAACCATACCCGGGTTTCAGTTTTACATCGTTGATGACGATGGAAACGGCGGGGAGTTTCTTGTCCCGGTAAAATTCATCGATCATGACCACCTGTTTCTTGAACGTGTGTCCCTGGCGTACGAGGTACAGGGTGCAGTCGGCGAATTTTCCGAGGGTTTGCGCATCGCTAACCATCCCGATCGGGGCGGTGTCGATGATCACCACATCAAATTCCTTTTTCAGTTGCGTGAACATATCTTCCACCCGCGCATCCAGCAGGAGTTCGGAAGGGTTGGGCGGCACGGGTCCGCAACCCAGCACATAAAGATTATCATATTGAGGAACGGGTTTGATCAGCTCGGGCAGGCCGGCTTTGCCGATCAGGAAATTGGTAATGCCCGGTCCTTTGGACAAACCCAGGCCGGCCAGTACTTTGGGTTTGCGGATATCCAGTTCCAGTATGATCGTTTTCTTTCCGGCCAGCGCCATTACCGCCCCCACATTGGTACTGACGAATGATTTCCCCTCCCCGCTGTAAGAGGAAGTAACCAGGATGGTGGTTTTGTCCGTGTTGCCAATAACATACTGCAGGTTGGATCGTATGATCCGGAACTGTTCGGCCACCATGCTGCGGGTGGTTTTTGTGACCACCAGGGCTTTCCCGGAAAATGAATGCCCCACTTCACCGAGAATGGGGGCGGAAGTGATTTTCTCCACATCAAACCGGGTGCTCACTTTATCATTCAGTATTTCGCTGCCGAATACAAAGAGTGCGGGAATGGCCAGACCCAGGAGTATCGCCATGATCTGGATACTTCTTCTTTTCGGGCTGATGGGTGAACCGGGAATATAGGCCCGTTCTACGATCTGGGAGTTTTCAATGGTAGCAGCGCGCGACAGGGCGGTTTCCTCCCGCTTCTGGAGCATGATATTATACAGGGCCTGCTTATTGTCGACCTGGCGTTTGATATCCAGGTACCCTTTTTCCTTGTAAGGCAGGGTCATGAGCTGGGATTCGGAAACGGCGCTGCCCTGGCGGATCGTTGCAATGGTTTTTAGAAAGGATCGTTTGATATTAGCGAGATTCTCCAGCAGACTTACTCTCAGTTTTTCGATCCGTTCATTGATTTCCCGGATCACGGGGTTGCCGGGCGGAACATTGCCGTCAATCAGGCCCTGTCTTTCCATTTGCATGGCATTGTAGCTGGCCACCAGGCCGTTCAGGGTGGCATCGCTTAATCCCAATGATGAAGGCACCAGCACGGGACTGTATATATTTTTCTTATCACGCAGGTAGATTTCAATAAAATCGGCCGTGTTCATCTGCAATTGCTGTTCATTGATCGCTTTATCGGCTTCGCTGATATTAGTGAAATAAGCTGAAGATTGTTTTGAAATATCAATAAGATTATTCTGCTGGGTGTATTGGAGCAACAGGTCCTGCACGCTGTCCAGTTCCCGCCCGTACATTGTTAGCCTGGCTTCGATAAAGGCCAGCGATGAATCGGCCGTTCTTTTTTTCAATTCCCGTGTATAATTGCCGTATTCATCCATTAACTGGTTAACGACATCCGCTGCCAGTATGGGATTGGGGCTTTGCATACTGATGGTGAGGATACCGGTTCCGGCCGATTTGGGAGACACCTGGACCGACCCGGCAAAGGAGGCGGCTGCCGCGGCCAGGGGCTGGTAGGTGATGATATAATCCTTAGACATTCCTCCGTACGGGTGCCTGACCAGTTTAAAAGTGCCTGCGCCAATATTGAACGGCTTGTCGAATGTAAGAAGCGTGTTTTCTTCATTTATCCGAAAGTTCCTGTCGTCCTGAAATTTTATTTTCAGCGTAAATCCAATTGAAGAATCTATGATTTTGACCGGATCAAGATAAAAAGGACCGGATTTATAAATGTTGGCGGTTTTGATCTTTCCTTTTACAAAGTAACTGAACTGAAGGTTTTTTTTCTGGACCACCCGGGTCATGAGCCCCTTGGACCGGAGCACTTCAATTTCGCTCTGGATGTTCTGTGATTTACCCCCGCTGAAGATATCATCGTACTTATCTCCCCTCCCCCCCTGTTGTTCTGTTTTAATGACCAGTGTACCCGAAGTGCTGTATATCGGCGTGGCATAACGGAGATAGGCATAGGCACCGAACAGGGTCACGGCCACGGATAAGGCAAACCAGGGGATGAAGCGGATATATTTATAAAACAGATCACGCAGGCTCAGGCTCCAGAGCTCGCTTTTATGAAGATTGGGATTGCCGTTCAGATGTGGTTGGGGGTCATTCATGGATTTCCCGGTTTACCGGACAGGTTAATTTCGGATAAAGATACTGGTCAGGGTTGCGATGATCGTGACAAAAGAGAAAGCAAACGAAATTTTTTGCATGGTTCGAAGCTGTTCCTGGTCTTTGTATTTCTGACTGCTGCCTTCCACCACGATCATATCGTTCTGAGCCAGGTGGTAATAGGGCGAATTAAAAATATCCTTTGAAGAAAGATCTATATAACCGGTTTCCCTCTTTCCATTTTGTTCCCGCACTACCTTAACATTCGTCTTTTTCCCGTTAAAATCATCAATCCCGCCTGCCATCCCGATGGCTTCGAGTATGGTCATTTTTTCTCCCGGAACGTTGATGGGCCCCTGGGTTCCCACCTGTCCCAGTACGGTTACCTTGAAGTTGGTTAACCGCACGATCACGGTCGGGTCCTTCAGTAATTCAACAGGTACCGTCAGGCGTTTTTTAATTTCATCGGCCAGTTGCTGTTTGGTAAGACCTTCTGCCCGGATAACACCCAGGCGATGATGCGTGATATTTCCGTTATTATCCACCAGGTATCCTGCCCCGCCTGCTGAATTGCCGGCTGTAGCGCTTGTGGCAGGCTGGTTGTATAAAGCGTCGGAAACTTCTGGCTTGGTACTAAGGCTGTATATCTGTATGGATAGCTGATCGTATTTCTGGATAATGAGATCGGGGACAACCACATCCCCCTTTCCGGTGGTATCATTTACCTGTTCGAGGTAATTGACTATTTTTTGCTGCGGTTTGCAGGAGATGAAATAAACGGAAAGCAGGAGGAGAAAACAGATCCGGTTGAATTTCATTGATACGACTTTAATACGGTAATGGTTTTACAGCCGCTGTTCGGGTAAGGATTGGTTTTTGGGGGGCTGTACCGAAGTTAATTTAGTTCGGTCAATATAGGCGATTAAAATATACCCCAGGCTGTCGATAGCCACTTTGGCCACGCGGTGCCGGATATCCAGCACTTTCCCCTCATGATCCATCAGGGTGCCATCGGTGACACGAACACGCTGGTTCAGTTCCAGTTCGGCCGGGCGGGCCTCCACGTTTTCATATTCATCCAGGAACCGTTTGATGGCGACGATCTCTTTTTCCTTTATCACGGCGGGTTTGCCATTCCAGTACACGAAATTGATGGCGCCGTTTGTCATGCGCACCGCGGATCTTTCGACTTCTGTTATCCGGACAAAAACATAGGATTTGAACAGGGGTTCTTCCACCGTTTTGATCCGGTCGCTCCATTTGCGACGCACTTTATTCAGCGGGCAGTATGATTCCACTCCCTTTTCCTGAAGGAGCTGGTTCACTTTCTTTTCCCAGCGGGGGCGGGTATAAACCGCCAGCCATTTACGTGTGGAATTAGTTGACTTCATTGCAGAGCTTCGCCATCTCAGTCACAGGATTATCTTATAAGTGACTGGTTATCAATTATAAATTTATCAACAGCAATTCTACCTGTCGTTATTTCTCTACAGCAAGCAAATATAGGGGAAGAATGGGAGTGGAAACAATAGAAAATACGCTAATTATGAATGAATTATTCCCATCAGTTAATAACTATTCTTTGGTAAATATACGATGATCCTCTATTTTATAGAGTTCACCGGTTCCAGGGCAGATAGCCTCGTTTAATTCATTGAATTTCAGTGTATAACCAGATTTACTGACCCATCCCTGCTGGATGGAGGGATTGCCGGTGACAAGAGCATGCGGGGCAATATTCTTTGTAATGACCGCGCCGGCGCCGATCATCGCGTACTCCCCGATCGTAACCCCGCAAAGGATGGTGGCGTTGGCGCCGATGCTCGCTCCTTTTTTAATGAGTGTTTTTTTGAATTCGTTCTTTCTTTCGATGAAACTCCGCGGGTTGATAACATTGGTGAAGACCACGGAAGGGCCGATAAAAGCATCATCTTCAATGTACACGCCGTTATACACGGATACGTTGTTCTGGATTTTCACCCCGTTGCCGACGATGGCATTGTTGTCGATGAAAACATTTTGCCCAAGTATGCAGTACTCTCCCACCCGGCTTTGAGGCATAAGGTGACTGAAATGCCAGATGCGAGTGCCTTCACCGATCTGCGCACCGGGGTCGATGATGGCAGTGGGATGGATGAGGGTGTTGGTTAGGGGCATGGTTTCGGGGTGATGATGGGGTAAAAGTATATAAAGTATGAAAAGTA
This sequence comes from uncultured Chitinophaga sp., assembly GCA_964424155.1. Taxonomy (GTDB): domain Bacteria; phylum Bacteroidota; class Bacteroidia; order Chitinophagales; family Chitinophagaceae; genus JJ008. The sequence continues at coordinate 5,716 of CAYRHU010000055.1, read as the reverse complement.
TATAGGGTATTTAAAGTATATGGGGTATATAAAGTATGAAAGGATAGATCAGGGTGAATATTTCCCGTCAGATTTTAGCTGTCACTCTGCCGGTCGCTTTTTTTGATTTTTTCCTTTTAATTTATTTGGAGCTTGCCTGCCGGCCGGTAGGCAGGGTTCCTGGAGCTTGGAGCTTTCCCTTAAACCTTAATATAGATCTTCTTCCGGTCCATCCACCAACAGATGGCCCACATAAAAAGGATGACGCAAATCGCATACAATAAAGACCCATTCTCCTTTGCACCGGGGGTGTGGATCAGCACTTTTTTATAGAGCCAGTTCCAGGGGTTCACGCCCTCCCCGAGCCGGATCAACGATAAGCCCTTTGGTAAAAAAGCGCTTAAGGCGAAAACGAACAGCGCGTTTTTCCCGAACACATCAAAGAAACGCGCCAGGCCGCCTTTGATGTTCTTAAATTCGATCATATAGATCATTGTGGCGATGGTGATCATGGCCAGTCCGCTTGTATATACCACATAGGAACTGGTCCAGATTTTTTTATTGATGGGGAAAACCATGTCCCAGCAAAAGCCGGCGATGAGAAATCCTGTTCCCGCAACAAAGAGTCCCGCGACCATTTCGTAGGTCTTCCCTTTTTTAATGATATAGTCGCCCACCATATAGCCAAAGATCACCTGCACGATGGCGGGTAATGTACTGGCCAGTCCCTCGGGATCGAACAGCATGCCCTCTCCCTTGTACATATGAGCGGCGCCCAGCACGGCTTCGTCAATTTTATTACCGAAGAATCCCTTCATGCTGTATGGATCGGAGGGGTCGCCTAACAGGAAACAGAGCAGCCAGTACAGGAGCAGTATCAGCAAACCCGCATAAAAAGCTTTGCGCAGTTTCAGGTAATAAACCATCACGGCCGCGAAGAAATAACAGATCGCGATCCGCGGCAGCACGCCCAGGATGCGCACGCCCTGCGGGTTCCCCTTACTATCGGTAAATGACCAGGGTTTGAACACGAGTTCATTGCCCGACCATTTGAAAAATGGCCACCAGGCGAGAAAGAGCCCGATCGCGAAGATCAGCAGGCTTCGTTTGATTACTTTTCTCCAGAAAACAGCATCCCCTCCCTGCTCGAGCCGGGGCATGACAAAGGCCATCGCGTTGCCCACCGCAAAAAGAAAAAAAGGAAAGACCAGGTCGGTGGGTGTGAGCCCGTGCCAGGGGGCGTGTTCCAGCGGATCGTAGATATGCGCCCATGTGCCGGGATTGTTCACCAGTATCATGAGGCAAACCGTAGCGCCCCGGAAAACGTCGAGGGAGTAGAATCTTTCTTTCAAAGCAGTGGGTTGAATGATGATTAAATGTAAGGAATTTAGGAAAAGCGCCAAGTTAAGTGATGTAAGAACCAAGATCCAGGAACCGAAGATCCAAATAAATCAGAAAAAAGAAAATCAAAACAGACTCCGCAAAGTAATTAGACATCAAAACTTCGGTTTGCGTAGTCCTTCTTCCAAACCAATAAAGTATTTCAAATTATAAACGACCCGAAGTCCCCCTTGCGGGGGGATTTAGGGGGGCCAAGATCCAAATAAATCAGAAAATAGAAAATCAAAACAGACTCCGTGAATTTATAAATCATCACGCATTTGAATTGCGTAGTCCTTCTTCAAAACCAATAATGAATTCCAAATTTTGAACGACCCAAAATCCCCTTCATGCGGGCTTGCCTGCCTGTGTAACAAGAAGGCAGGGGGGTTTAACATCTCTTTTTGTGTAGTGGGAACTCTATCCGCATCGTATCTGTACAAAATTGGTTAATCATGAAAATGTTCACTTTAATTACTGCCGCGGCGTTCGGCCTGTTGTCTAACTTTTCCCTGAGAACAGAAAGAATTCCCGACCAGTCGCTTTTTGATACAAAATGGTCGCTGAAGAAAATACATACCACCGAGGGTACGGAGGAGGTGTTTACAAAAGCATTCATAAAATTCCATGAGGAAAAGAAAAGCGCCGGTGGTAACGGAGGTTGCAACAGTTTCGGCAGCACGTTCACGCGGGAAGGCCAGGCCATCCGCTTTACCGGAATATTTTCAACAAAAATGTATTGCGAGGGAGTGCAGGCAACGGAAGATGTTTTTTTCAAACAACTGGCGAAAGTGAACCGGTTTACAATCAGCGGGAAGAACCTGTGGTTATACCGGGATAAGGAGTTATTGCTGGAGTTTAAGGCAGAATAATGCGGTCCGTGACCAGCAGGCAGTGAAGTCAGGGGAGGTCTGTAAGAAAATACAAGCATGTCCGCCGTAACTTCAGCGCAGGCGGAAACCGAAGATCCCTGCCTGCCGGCAGGCAGGCAAGCTTGCCCGCCGTAGCAAAGGTGCAGGCGGGATCCAAGTAAATTAAAATATAAAAATTAAAAATAGACTCCGCAAAGTAATAAATCATCAGACTTTCAATTTGCGTAGATTTTCTCCGAGACCAATAGTTAATTCTAAATTTTAAACGACCTCAAGTCCCCCTTGCGGGGGATTTAGGGGGCCGACCCAGAACCCCCTTGCGGGCTTGCCTGCCGAAGCGCATGCGTAGGCTGGGGGATTTAGGGGGGCCGACCTCAAAACAACCTCCCCTGCTGCCCGGGTCTTCTGAAAATACTCCTGTCGAGGCTCCACTCCTCTGCATTCATACCGTAGAGTTTACCATATTTTTTGTATTGCTGGGCCACGATGTCCGCGATATTTCCTTCACCGCGCATGCGAACACTCCAGCGGCTGTCGTTGACCTTGCCGGCATGACTTTGCTCGATCAGGTGCCAGATCTTATCGGCCCGGTCGGGAAAGTTCCTGTACAACCAATCGTGAAATAACAATTTGATCGCACCGTTCAGCCGGATGAAGGTATAGGCTGTGAAAGTGGCGCCATTTTCGCGGGCCGCTTTCATGATACGTTGCATTTCATGTTCGTTCAGCCCGGGTATCATGGGACCCATCATGATGCCCATGCGCACACCGGCCGAGCTCAGTTCGCGGATCACTTTCAGTTTCTGCGCGGCCGTGGTGGTCCGGGGCTCCATCACGCGGCGAAGGTCTTCATTGAAAGAGGTGATGGATACCATGGCCGATACGATCCGCTTCCCGGCCATTTCCTGCAGAAGATCTTTGTCTTTCAGTATCCATGAATTTTTGGTGAGGATCCCCACGGGCTGATTGAATTCATTGCACACTTCCAGTAATCCCCTGGTGAGACGGTATTGCTGTTCGGCGGGCTGGTAGCAGTCGGTATTGCCGCTGAGCATGATGGGGGTGGCGTCCCAGTTTTTATTCATCAGGAATTTACGCAGGAGCTGAGGGGCATTTTTTTTCACGATGATCTTTCTTTCAAAATCAAGCCCGGCGCTGTAGCCCCAGTATTCGTGCACATTGCGCGCATAGCAATAGATGCACCCGTGTTCGCAACCGGCGTATGGGTTCATGCTGTACATCATACCTACATCGGGGCTTTCCACTTTGTTGACGATGGTTTTGGATTCCTGTTCGAGGTATTGGGTAGGGTGATCGGTATCTTCCCAGTCGTCGATCCCTTCCGGGTTATCACGTGTCGTTTCGTTTTTCAGGAAACGATTCTTTGTATTGAATTGCGCGCCACGGCCACGGAGATACGGGGTGTTTTCATCTGTCCTGTTTTCCGGAGTGATTTTGTAATGATCCTGTTTCATCTTATCGGTTGGTTTTTTGTTTCCATGCGCGACGGGGAGCGATTCAGAAGTTTGATTACCGCGTATCGCTGCGTGTTACGTTAAGAATAACCTCGCGCAGAGAAAAAAGAGGAAAAGAGAGTGGAATATAAGAAATGCGAAAACCCCTCTTTCTCTCTTTTAACTCTGTGCGATGAATTAAATTCTCTCGCGCAGAGGAAAAGGAGGAAAAGAGAAGGGAATATAAGAAATGCGAAAACCCCTCTTTCTCTCTTTTAACTCTGTGCGATGAATTAAATTCTCTCGCGCAGAGGAAAAGGAGGAAAAGAGAAGGGAATATAAGAAATGCGAAAACCCCTCTTTCTCTCTTTTAACTCTGTGCGATGAATTAAATTCTCTCGCGCAGAGGAAAAGGAGGAAAAGAGAGTGGAATATAAAAAATGTGAAAACCCCTCTTTCTCTCTTTTAACTCTGTGCGATGAATTAAATTCTCTCGCGAAGAGGAAAAGGAGGAAAAGAGAAGGGAATATAAAAAATACGAAAACCCCTCTTTCTCTCTTTTAACTCTGTGCGATGAATTAAATTCTCTCGCGCAGAGGAAAAGGAGGAAAAGAGAAGGGAATATAAGAAATGCGAAAACCCCTCTTTCTCTCTTTTAACTCTGTGCGATGAATTAAATTCTCTCGCGCAGAGGAAAAGGAGGAAAAGAAAGTGGAATATAAAAAATGCGAAAACCCCTCTTTCTCTCTTTTTTCTCTGTGCGATGCAAAAAAATCCCCCGTGTGATCCGCCTGATAAATTCACAGGGCATCCCATTATTATCTCTTCGTTCAAAAAAGCTCCCCCTGCTTCGTCAGCACCGGCATATTCCCGAATTCAAACCGTTCCACCGTCTGCCATTTGGTTTCGTTTTCCCCTTTTTTCAGGAGGGTCATCCCGCCGGCGATGAACCGCCCGGTAAAATGCTTATGACTGTATTCGAGCCAGCCTTTTTCATACTGCCAGGGTTTCAGCCTGGCGGCGATGGTGATATGTGGTTCGAGAATAAAATGCGGTTTGTTGTCCTCATTCATTTTCATCAGCCGCTGCGTTTCGGTGCGGATCGTCTTCACCAGGTGCTGTACGGGCAGTTTGCTGGTGACATTGATATAGATTGTATGCGAAGGGAAACTCCCGAAATCCCGCAGTTCCACCTTGAATGGCGGAAAACCCATCGCTATCATCCGCAGGCGGCTGAGTATCCGCTCTTCGAGCATAACGTACTGGCGGAACTGCAGCAGGGGAATACCGGCACCGCCCCGGAAAGCCGCAACCTTATACGCCGAAGCGAATTCCTCCTTTACCCGGAAGATCCTGTTTCCCAGTTCCTCCGGAACTCGCAGGACCAGCAAATAGTCGTACACGCGGTAACCGGGGATCGATGGGGGCATCGCTTCCATGGTCGCCCGTTTTACCGGTAAAATTTTTTTACTCATTTTGTTAGCACTAATTTACTAAATTATTTAGTTTTACAAAAACAATTTTTTATGGACGGGGAAGAATTCTACGGCGCGGCCTACAGGGGCTCCAAACAGTTTACGCAGCAGGAAGTGAAAACGGCCAATGCCACGGGGTTCGGCGCGGCGGCGGACGACTACATGGAACGGGGCATTGATCTCAATGAACAGCTGATCCGGAACAAACCGGCCACGTTCTTTTTCCGCATGAAAGGCGATGCCATGAAAGAGGCCGGCATCTTCGACGGCGATATCCTGATCGTGGACCGGTCGGTGAAACTGGTGAACGGCAAGGTGATCGTGGCGATCCTCAACGGCGAACTGCTGGTGCGGCGGTTTCATAAGAATTTTTCATCGGCCTTCCTGATACCGGAGAACCCGCGGTTCAAGAATATCAACCTGGCGGAGTTCAGCAATTTTTCGGTGTGGGGGGTGGTGACCTACACCATTCATGTGGTGTGAGACGACCCCGTCAGCCGGCGAAGACGCTGACGGCGGTCGGTCGAAACGACTAAATAATTTTCGCGGACGGGCG
>CAYRHU010000054.1:0-26414 GCA_964424155.1 uncultured Chitinophaga sp. | reverse complement strand
ATTTATATGGATGGGTTAGTAAGTACCGGGAAATAAATTTCCCGACACAATATTAAAAATAATTTTCTTTAACCAAAAAATATTTCCAAAATATTTTATTAACATTTTAAAAGTTCTTGTGGATAAACCGGCACTAACTGATGACTATACACAAAGATATTTTAATAGCTGATGTTTCATTCATTCTTTCCCCTGCTTAATTCAAAATGTATACAAGTGCGTTTCGTGTGTGTATTTCATGGGATAAATGATTCGCTGTATATTTTTTCTATGACCGGCGTACACGTACGTGCGACTGAATCGAAATGCAGGGGGGTAAAAAAATTCATGGGTAAATGCCGCTCTGTAATGCCGGATACGGATTGCACAATTCAACACCCCGGCCATTGAGCCGCGCATTACCTTTGCCCGGTCGGGCAGGAATGCCTGTGACCAATTCCAAAACAGTAAAGCATAACATATGCGTTTTGAACAACCCGTTCCGGTTTCCACCATCGCGCAAATGATAGGAGCCGCAGTTAAAGGCAATAAAGACGGATGGGTAACCGGTATCAATGAGATCCACAAAGTGGAAAAGGGCGACCTCGTATTTGTGGACCATCCGAAATATTACGAAACCTGCATCCACTCTGCCGCCAGTTTTATTATCATTAACAAGGAGACCGATGTGCCGGAGGGAAAAGCCCTGCTCCTGGTGGAGGATCCGTTTGAAGCCTACCTGAAGATCGTACGGTATTACCGTCCGTTCACCCCGGCCACGCAAATGGTCAGTGCGACCGCCACCATCGGGGAGGGTACGGTCATCATGCCCGGCGCTTTCGTGGGCAATCATGTGACTATTGGAAGGAATTGCATTATCTATCCTCTTGTTACCATTCTGGATCATTGTCACATTGGGGATGAGGTGATCATACAGTCGGGCACGGTCATCGGCAGCGATGCTTTTTATTACAATAAGAAAACCAGCCGCGAATTCCATTATAAAAAAATGGACAGTTGCGGCCGGGTGATCATTGAAAACGGGGCGGAGATCGGCGCTAATTGCACCATCGACCGGGGCGTATCACATGATACCGTGATCGGGGCGGGCACCAAATTCGATAACCTGATCCATATCGGTCACGATACGGTGATCGGAAAGAACTGTCTCTTCGCCGCCAATGTGCTGGTAGGAGGCTGTACGACCATTAAGGACAATGTGGTCATCTGGGGAGGCGCCATCATCAACAAAACCCTCACGATCGGTGAAAATGCCGTGTTGCTGGCACGCACGGGGGTTTCCGGCGACCTGGAAGGGAATAAAACCTACTGGGGCGCACCGGCGCAGGAAGCCCGGATAGTACAGAAGGACCTGGTTTGGATAAAGCGGATACCGCAGTTATGGGATAAGGTGATGAAGGGGTGAGTGGTTAATTGGTTAATTGGTTGATTAGGCTTTACTGTATAGTGGGTCTTAAAGGTTGCAATAGCGTAAATTCTAATTCTAATATTAGTTTATTGTAAACCTGGCAAGCTTTAAATCCTCCTGCACTTTAGGACCCAATTAACCAATCAACCAATTAACTGATTAACAAACCCTCCGTTTACTCCGGGGCATAATCAAAAGGAAGCAGATCCGCCAGGTTCTTCCAGCTCCAGTATCCCTGGTTCACCCAGTCTTTCTGATCATAGTAATAGCCGTTTTCCATGATGGCGATGCCGTCTTTCAGATCAATATAGGAAATGAGGTACTGTACATTCTTCGGAAGTTTCATTTTTTTCAGGTACTCAGGTTCGGGCCGTTTCGGCGTGTAGGTGATGCTGATCTTTCGCGGGTACCAGATCTCTATCTGCAGGGTGCTGTCCAGCGCCCCGTAATAGAGCGTATCATACGGGTCGGTCACTTTATTGAATTTGCGGTCGTTTTGTTCATCCAGCAGGTCAATGATCCATCCTTCTTCTGCGAGGGTACTGTCGTAGTAACTGCGCATAAAATGCAGGCGGGATCCCAGGTAGGCTTTTTTTCTTGCAGCGGCCCACACGGTTTTCAGGCTGTCGCCCCCATCCATTTCACTGAACAGGCAATAGCCACGGTACAGGCTGCTGTTGCTTCCATAATAATAAACGAATGAATCCAACTGGTAATTCAAATGGTAACCCAGCGCGTCATTCTGTATGCGCAGCGGTTCGGTGGCCAGCACTTTCAGCCGGTTACTTTTCTTATAGAAATAGAATTTTAACGCCTCGGGATTCTGCAGCGTACAATGGGCCGAGTTGGGGGTGGATCCGATGAAATTCGAAAGAAAGAAATCGCCGTATTTGGCCAATCCGTCGGCCACTTCAAATGTATTCCGCAGCACCACTTCACCCATGCTTTTCTCTTCCTTGATCATCAGCACTTCGAGTTGGTTATTCTCGGATACGCGTATCGTCTGTGTCTGATATCCTGTATAACTGAAAATAAGGTCGTACCCTCCCGATTTAAGGTTCAGCGAAAATTCACCCTGTTTATTGGTGGCGGTTCCCAGCGTGGTGTTCTGGCAGAATACCGAAGCGGCAGCCAGCGGTTCGCGGGTGGATGAATCCAGGACGGTTCCGGTTACAAGGAACTGGCCCATTGATGTGATCGCCGGTACCATCAGGAAAAAAAGGAGGATTGAACGTAGTTTCAGCATAGATAAAGATTCCGGATAAAGATAGTGCGTGAAAAACAATGGTTGCAATTACCGGGCCGTCTCTTTGTATTTTTCACAGGCTTTTTTAATGGTTTCTTCCAGCGGGGTAAAGGAGAAACCCGGGAGCGCCCTCAGTAGTTTATCGTTTTCAAACCAGGTTTGGCTCATGGCCACACGGGCGCTTTCCCTTGTCAGCAGGGGTCTTTCGCCCGAAAAGAAGGATTTAAACCGTTCGGCCCTCCACGCCATGTTCAGCAGGAAAGGGGAGGCTTTCCGGGTGGGTATCTTTTTTCCAAAATGGGTTGCGATCATTTCCTGCAATTTCCGGAAGGGCCAGTTTTCGCCGTTTACGATAAACCGTTCTCCCGAAATACCGCTTTCCAGGATCAGTCGCGTTACGACGGCCACATCCTCCACATCCACGAAACCGTTGATGCCGGGGGTGTACCAGTTGATCCCCTTATGGATGTTCCGGAAGATGGCGCTGCTACCGCTACCCCAGTTGCCGTATCCCAGGATAGTGCTTGGGTTGAGTATGACCGCCTCCAGTCCCTCGCTGATTCCCCTCCAGACCTCGAGCTCGGATTTGTATTTGCTCCGGGCATAATGGGTGTTCAGTTTACTTTCCTCCCATTTTTTTTCTTCGTTTACATGGGCGCCCCCGGCGGTTCTTCCCAATGCCGAAATGGAACTGATATGTACAAGCCGCCGTATTTTTTTTTCCAGCGCCATATTCACCACATTGGCCGTTCCTTCCACATTCACCTGGTACATTTTCCCCCGGTCCTTTTTTATGAACGACACAATGGCTGCCGAATGAATGATACTGTCAACACCTTCCATCGCTTCCTGCAGCGAAATCACATCCAGCACATCGCCTTCCACCCACTCGGCCCGGTTGAGTATTCCGGGTGAGATGAACCCCGGGAGCTCCCGGGTGCGACGGATCGCCCGTACGGGATATCCCCGTTCAATCAGCTCCCTGATAATATAGGCACCCAGGAAACCGGTTCCCCCTGTTACCAGAACCATCCGCTGAAAGATTGAAAATTCAGGAAATAGGCCCTTTTATTCATAATCATAATACCCTTTTTTTGTTTTACGCCCTAATTCGCCGGACTTAACTTTTTCCTCCTGCAGGTATGAAGGTTGTAATCTCCCGGGCCTGTTCAGTTGTTCATACACCGAACAACTGACCGCATAATTAATATCGTTGCCGATCAGGTCCATCAGCCGGAAAGGACCCATCCGGAAACCGGTGGCTTCCATGATACGGTCAATGACCGGGTACGCAGCCGTTTTTTCTTCCGCCAGGCGGAGTGATTCGATATAATAAGGCCGGGCTACCCGGTTCACGATAAATCCCGGCGCATCCCGGCAGAGAACCGGCACTTTCCCCATTGCTTTTGCCAGTCCGACCACGATAGCCGTTGTGGTGGCGTTGGTATAGGGGGTTTGAACCACTTCCACCAGTTTCATGATGGTGGCAGGATTAAAAAAATGCATCCCGATCACCCTTTCGGGCCGTTGCACACGACCGGCGATCGCGGTTACAGAAAGCGAGGAGGTATTGCTGGCAAATACACATTCGCTGTGATTGATCTCCGCCAGCTGGTTGAACAGGGCGATCTTGGTTTCCGGTTTTTCCACAATGGCTTCGATAAATACGTCTGCCAGGCAGGATTGAATATCCCGGGTAAACTGGATACGGTTCAGCACATTTGTTTTTTCACCTGGGGTTAGTTTCCCTTTCTCTGTTAATGCCAAAAGGTTATTTTCTATGGATATCCGTGCTTTTTCCACCACCCCCTGGTTCAGTTCATACAGAATGGTAAAGAAACCGGCCTGCGCCGCGGCCTGCGCGATTCCGCTGCCCATGGTACCGGCTCCGCAAACACAAATACTGTTGATATTCATTCTGAATGGCTTAGAATTGTAAAGATACTGCGAACACATATGCCCGCATTAGTTTTCATTCGCCGGACTCCAAACCGCTTATGCGAATACGTGCGCATAGGCAATCATTGTGGAATATAAGGTTGTGATATCTGACCAGTTTCACTTACCTTAATCCAAAAATTAATATATGGATTCCAACCAACCGGTTTCATCGGTGCCTCCGGCCCCATCACCCGCACCCGTTTCGCCGGGCATCTTCGGCACCCGTATACCTTCTTCCGTTGCCTTTATCGTCGCCGTACTCCTGTTCTTTATGCCGTTTATTGATATCAAATGCAACAACATGTCGCTCCAGACGGTAACGGGGATCCAGCTGGCCACCGGTTTTAAAATGAAAAACAGCAGTTCGGATAATTCATTCCTGGATGATATCAAATCCGATAAGGCGGATGAGACCATCACCAAGACCACCACAGGTACGGAAAAAAAGGAGCCCAATTTATACGCGCTGGTGGCCCTGGGCCTGGGCGTGCTGGGTCTGCTGCTGTCCTTTGCCAATGCCAGGGCGGCTGTCGGCGGAGCAATGGTTGCGGGAATCGGTGCGGCCGGAGCGATGATCGGGATGATGCTCGATATCAAAAAGAAAGTGAAAATGGATATTCCCTCGACAGGAGGAGATAAATCAGGCGATGATCTCTCGAAGGGGCTGGAGAATTTTGGAAAGGATCTCACGGAGAAAATGAATATCTCGGTTGATTTCACCCCCTGGTTTTATGTGGCGGTAGTGGCGTTACTGGCAGCGGCCTTTTTCAGTTATAAGAGAATGACCACGCTGAAAAGCTGATCTGAAGGGCTTCCGCTTTCTCTTCAACCTAAAACCCCCCAATATGAACCGGAAAATCTTGACCATCATCCTCTCGGTTTTACTGATCGCCAGTTTTTTTCTTCCGCTGGGATCCGCCGCGAGCACCTCGCCTTTTGATATCGTCAAAGGCCCATCTTATGGTTCTGAATTCGAGGCCCTGCTCATGAAATACCTCTGGCTGGCTATCCCGCTTTCCGGAATCATCCTGGTTATCGGGGCGCTGAACAACGGCAATTATTTCCTGGGAAGGGGTATCTGGGCCTTTCTCCCGCTCCTGGCATTGCTGTATCTTTTCATACGTCCCATTATCGAACTGGGCGGTAGGTTTGATATCGGCGGTCTGGTCAAAGGCCTGGGTGTGGGCACCTGGATCGCGCTGGTCGCTTCACTGGTACTCGCTTTTTACTGGCCCAAAAAATAATTTACCCGTTTCCCGGGAATACGATCACGCAGAATGCACCGGCCCGCAGGGGATTTTGATCAATTCCTTTGCGGATTATATGTTTTCTGCGTGATTTTTTTTGTGCGTATACCGGGTGATTGTTCCAATCTGCGGGTAAGATTCTTTTGTTGTTATTTTGATGGGCTAAAACAGGCCCCTCTTCAAGTTTTTTCTTTAACCCGGATAATTTATTTTTAATCCCTATGAATTTCCCAAACCGATTGGTTCTTATTATTTTTTGGCTTCTTTCCTGCACCGGAGTTCATTCTCAAACACAGGAAGAATGGGCGCGTACGGTAAACTGGGACGGGGTGAGCCACTGGTCAAAATATATAATAACGCAGCCTGCACATATGGGCCCCAACGCCCTGCCGGTTCCGTTTATCGGTAACGGGTCCACCGACAGCAACTCCTTTGTCGGCACTTCATTAAGTTATCATTCCATGAAGGGCGATAAAACAACGGACTGGTCCATAACCGGCAATTATTGCCTGGTGAAGGATCTTGTTTCCATTGATATTTCCTACGAACCGGTGGAATGGTACCGCACCAGCGATACCCTGAAAAAGCAGCGGCATGTGTATTACCAGAATTATTATGATACCCGGGCCAGGGGAGATGTTCATCTGAATGTCAATGTCCGCTTGCTGAAAAGATGGGAGAAGTCCATACAACTGGCGCTCCGGATCGGTACCCGCTACCCGGCTTCATCGGGCCTGGCTTCGGCGAGGTATACCGACGGCATGGGTTATTATTTTGACATCTCCTACGGCCGGCCGCTGTCACCTTCTTTGAAATGGATCGGGATGGCCGGGTTTTACGTATGGCAGCTCAATGGCGACGCTCACAGGCAAAATGACGCTTTTCTTTTTGGCAACGGACTGGAATGGAACAGGAATGGATGGAAGTGCCAGGGTTATGTGGCCGGTTACCTGGGTTACCTGTTTAACAGTGGCGACAAACCAATTGTAGTCAGGGGACAGGTTGAAAAAAAATTCAGCCGGGCGGGTTTGCTGTTACGGCTGCAACAGGGGATCCAGGATTTTAAATACAGCTCCGCGGAGTTCGGGGTTAAATATTTCCTGAAAATCAAGAATGCCGGTGCGGCTAAATAGCGCCGGTAAATTGTTTCAGGAACCGAACGTCGTTTTCGCTGAAAAGACGAATGTCATGGATGCCATATTTCATCATGGCCGGCCGCTCGATACCCATGCCAAAAGCGAAACCGGTGTATTTGCCCGGATCGATCCCGCAATTGGATAATACATGGGGATGCACCATACCGCAACCGAGTATTTCCACCCAGCCGGTTTTTTTACATACACTGCACCCGTCGCCGCCGCAGATAAAACAACTGACATCCATTTCAGCGCTGGGTTCCGTAAAAGGAAAATAGGAGGGACGAAAGCGGACCTTGACATCCTTGCCGTACATCTCCTTTACAAAAAAATATAAGGTCTGTTTCAGATCCGCGAAAGAAACATTTTCATCTATATAGAGCCCTTCGATCTGGTGGAAAAAGCAATGGCTCCGGGCACTTACGGTTTCGTTGCGGTATACCCGGCCGGGATAAATTCCGCGTATAGGTAATACCCCCTTTTCCATTTCCCTGATCTGTACATTACTGGTGTGGGTGCGCAGCAGGAATGCCGGATTTTGCTGAATATAAAAAGTGTCCTGCATATCCCTGGCCGGGTGATGTTCGGGGAGGTTCAGCGCGCCGAAATTATGCCAGTCATCCTCGATCTCGGGCCCTTCGGCCACGGCGAATCCCAATCGCTGAAATATGGTAACGATCCGGTTGCGCATAAGGGTAACAGGATGCCGGGTGCCGGCAGGTAATTCATCGCCCGGCAAACTAAGATCCGTTTCAGAAGCCTGTTCATCGTTTCCGGCAGTCGCCTGTTTCAGTTCTTCATATTTCGTTTCCACGAAAACCTTGAATTCATTCAGTAACTGTCCGGCCGCTTTCCTGTTTTCCGGGGCTACCTGCTTCATTTCGCCCATGATGGATTTGACCAGGCCCCTGGTGCCAAGGTATTTGATACGAAATTCTTCCACCGCCCTGGCATCGGGGGCATTAAATGCATTAACCTCCTTCCTGTAGTCTTCAATCTGTTTCAGCAATTGATCCATAAGGGAGCAAAGATAAGCTAAGAGTTAAAAGAGATAAAGAGGAAAAGAGATAAAGAGGAAAAGAGGAGATTCCTCTGGCGCTCCACTCTCACTATTTTTTGCAATTCTAAACCTGGAATTTAAGGGAACCGGGAGTTGGATTAGGTTCTCTCCTTTGCTCTTTCTCTCTTTTAACTCTTAGCTTTGTATTTATGGACCACCTCAATATCTCCGAGTTCCTTGATCCCGTCAACCTGCATGAGATTTCGCATGACGAAGGCTATAAGGAAGGGCAGCTGGGAAAATCGATCGCCATTCACAGCGAAGAATTCCCCGACCTGGATGAGGCCAACCTGGTGATCGTAGGTTGCGGGGAGCAGCGCGGCAGCGGGCTGATCCACGGCCATAGCGAGGCCCCGGATATCATCCGCCGTCATTTTTACAACCTGTACTACTGGCACCAGGATATCAAGATCGCGGATGCGGGAAATGTGAAGACCGGATCGCTTTATACGGATTCTTACGCGGCATTAAAGACCGTGGTGCAGGAACTGATCGGTGATGGCAAAACCGTGATCATATTAGGCGGCTCCCACGACCTGACCCTTTCGCAATACCATGCCTACGCGGAAAACAAAAAACTGATCGAGGCCAGTTGCGTCGACGCCCTGATCGACCTTGACCTCGAATCGCCCTTCCGCCACGAGAATTTCCTGATGGAAATGCTCACCGGCGAGCCCAACTACATCCGCCATTACAACCATATCGGCTTCCAGAGTTATTATGTACATCCCCGCATGCTCGAAACACTCGACAAACTGCGCTTCGACTGCTATCGCGTGGGAAGTGTAAAAGAAAGCATTGATGAAATGGAGCCCGTGATCCGGAACAGCCATATGCTGAGTTTCGATATGACCGCCATCGCCTATGCCTACGCGCCCGCCACCACCGCATCACCCAACGGTTTCAACGGGGAAGAGGCCTGTGTGCTGATGCGGTATGCCGGCATGAGTCCCAATGTGAACAGTATCGGCATTTATGGCTACGATGTACAGCACGACAAGGACGAACTTACGGCCAGGCAGATCAGTCACATGTTATGGTATGTACTGGACGGCCGCAGCCGCGGAAGACGGGAAGCTGCGCTGGATGAGAAAGACTCTTTCAACGAATACCATATGGCTTTCGCCGAAGTGGAGACCATCTTCCTCCAAAGCAAGAAGACCGGTCGCTGGTGGATGCAGTTGCCCGATAAAAAATTCATCGCCTGCAGTTATAAGGATTACCTGCTGGCCAGCAGCAATGAAATTCCCGAAAGGTGGCTGAGGGCGCAGGAGAGAGGGTGAGGTGGGAGTCAGGAGTCGGGACTTTCCTTTGATGCAGTGAGTTTTTCCGGAAAGACATATATCAATTGCAGTGGTATTATTTGGTAAGGAACTTCACTTTTATAACAATTTGCCAATGAAAAAACCAATCGGAATTTACAGGTTCCAACCTTTTATACCTTATATACTTTATATACTTTTTTTACTAACCCCTTCCTCCTGTTCCGTTAGCCACCGGATATCGCGATCCGCTAAAAAAGAAGTGCTCAGCGACAAGGCGCTTCTAATGGCGCATGTGGGTATCAGCATTTTCGACCCGGAAGAGAAGAAATACCTGTACAATCACCAGGGCGATAAATATTTTGTTCCGGCCAGCAATACCAAGATCCCTACCTGCTACGCGGCGATGAAATACCTGGGGGAGAAACTGAGAGGGCTCGACATCCTGGATACCGATTCCGTATTATACATACGCCCTACGGCGGATCCCACCTTCCTGCACAGGGATTATCCTTCGCAGCCGGTCTTTGAATACCTGCGGATTACCGGCAAAAGACTGGCATTCGTATATCCCAAGTGGGAAGCCGAAGTATATGGCAGCGGCTGGGCCTGGAATGACTACAACGAGTATTATATGCCTGAGCGGTCGGAGTTGCCCCTGTACGGAAATGTAATTGAATATGGACTCCTGCAGAAAGAAAACCGGTATTACCTGACCGGGGATATCCGCTTCTTCCGGTATGCACTGAATGCCTACGTCGATCCGATCACACCGAAGATCAGGATCAGGCGGCGGAGAGTTGACAATACCTTCGACGTATTCAGCAGTGCAGGCACATTCACAAAGGTGCAGATCCCGTTCCGCACATTTGAGAACCAGCGTTTGCTGGAAGACACGCTGAAGAAAGCCTGGCTGGATGATGTGCATCCTCCTACCAATAGGATCTTCAGCACCCTTTACTCCCGCCCGACCGACTCCATGCTGGTCCCCATGATGCACCGCAGCGACAACTTCTTCGCAGAACAGTCATTGCTGATGGTCAGCAATGAAAGACTGGGACTGATGAATGACTCAAAGATCATTGACACGCTTCTGAAAACCGATTTCAGGGATCTTCCCCAGCCCCCCAGCTGGGCCGATGGTTCCGGGCTTAGCCGGTATAACTTATTCACGCCGCAGGATTTCGTGGCCATTCTGCAAAAGATGAAAAATGAATTCGGTATGGAACGCATCAAACTCATATTCCCCACCGGAGGGGAGGGCACCATCCGGAGCTACTACCAGTCCGACAGCGGGTATATATACGGGAAAACGGGTACATTATCGGGTGTCGTGGCTTTTAGCGGGTTTCTCTACACGAAGAAGGGGAAACTGCTGATCTTTTCCACTTTAGTGAACAATCACCGGGCTTCGGCGACAGATGTAAGAAGGGCGATGGAGAAATTTCTCCAGGGGGTGAGAAACAGGTACTGAACCTTTATTTCCCGAATCGCAGGGATAGTTTAAATAAAATTCTTCGGTATTCAGTTGCCTGCTTTTTTCGGATATCGGTTCTGGCTATCTGCCAAACAGTTTTTCCAGCTGCTCCTGTTTGAATTCAATATAGGCGGGATTCCCATCCGGGGAAATATTCGGTTGTTCACACGCAAACAAGTCGTTTACCAGCCGCCGCATCTCCTTCTCTGCCAGCCGGGTGCCGGGCTTAACCGATTGCTGTCTTGCCAGTGAGCGCACCAACTTTTCCCGCCTGGAGTATTTCATTTCCGGATTGAAATGTTTGTATTGTTCCAGCAGGAGCTCAATACTATGTCTTTCGTTACCGGTTCCCACGTCGGCCGGCGTACCCTGGATCACATACGTTTGTTTTCCGAATGGTTCAACGATATAACCCAGGTACTGCAGATCATCCATGATCTCATCCATCACCGCCGCATCGGCCGGAGCCAGTTCCAGGGTGGAAGGAAACATGCTCCGCTGGGTGGCCACCGGTTTATCCTTACCCGCCTTCAACAATTGCTCATAAAGTACCCGTTCATGCGCCGACTGCTGGTGAATGAGCAGGAAACCGTTTCCGGTCGGTAAAGTTATATACGTATTCAGGAGCTGGGTCAGTTCGGCATCCGTTTTATCCGGGAACCTGTAGTCAGAAGTTTGTAGAGGAACTCCCGACTCCCGACTCCTGACTCCTTCCGTCGCTCCCGCTATGGCGGGCAAGCCAGCCTCCCGGCTCTCAAAGAAATCTTTCCAGTGCGACAACCCGCTTTTTTCAATCAAATGCGCCTGGTTCTTTTGCGTGAACCCTTTATACAGTGAACCCGCGGTGGCGGCGGATCTTTTTTCTTCGGTAAAGGGTTGCTGAATGGAAGGCAGCTGTTGTATGGAAGCGTCGAGGTCAAAATCAAGCGTCGGGGTCACGCTGAACTGGGCCAGGGCGTGTTTGACGGCGGCCTGTACAAATGCATACACGATCTTCTCGTCTTCGAATTTTATTTCCTGCTTGGTGGGGTGTACGTTCACATCCACCTGAGTGGGATCCAGGTCAATGAAGAGTACATACATCGGGAAACTGTCCGAAGGGATCATTTCCTGGTAAGCATTCATCACCGCATGGTTCAGGTAAGGGCTTTTGATAAAACGGTTATTGACAAAAAAATACTGGTCGCCCCGGGTCTTCTTGGCCGTTTCGGGTTTGCCCACGAACCCGTAAATATTCATGTAATCCGTTTCTTCCTTTACCGCTACCAGTTTGGCGTTATAATGACTGCCCAGCAATTGCACGATCCGCTGTTTCAGACTCCCGGATTCGAGATGGAATAATTGCTGGTTATTGGCTGTCATCGAAAACTGGATACCTGGAAAAGCGAGCGCCACGCGGGTGAATTCATCCACGATATGACGCATTTCCGCCGCATTGCTTTTCAGGAAATTTCGCCTTGCCGGCACGTTGAAGAAAAGATTCTTCATCGCGATACTGGTTCCCGTCCCCGCAGCCACCGGTTCCTGTTTTTTGACCTCGCTGTTCTCCACTTCGATATAAGTACCGGCCTCGTCCTCGCTTTTTTTTGTCTTCAGTTCCACCTGCGCTACGGCGGCAATGGAAGCCAGCGCCTCCCCGCGGAACCCCATGGTGCGGATATGAAACAGGTCCTCGATCGTCCTGATCTTGGATGTGGCGTGCCGTTCAAAACTCATCCGGGCATCGGTTTCGCTCATCCCGCTGCCGTTGTCCACCACCTGCACCAGCGATTTGCCTGCATCATTGATGAAGAGTTTGATCTCCGTGGCCCCGGCATCCACGGCATTTTCCAGCAATTCCTTCACGGCCGAGGCCGGCCGCTGGATCACCTCCCCGGCGGCTATCTGGTTGGCTATATTATCGGGTAAGAGTGTAATCCTGTCCGGCAAGAATTCTTTTTTAGGCGCCAAAAATAACCAATTCATTTTTAAGGAAGCTTCAGGAATGGCTTTGCCCGAAATTGGGTATTTTTAATACCTCTTTCACGAATGCAAATTTTCTTGCCATGAGATTGTTCAAACCGTTGGTTTTCCTTTTGATTTTTTGGCCGGGTTACCTGGTGGCGCAGTATAAAAGCGAACTTCCCCGGGAAAAATGGGTCGACAGTGTGTTTAATTCCCTTTCGGACGATGAACGGATCGCGCAGCTGATGGTGATCCGGGCCCATTCCAATTTAGGCGCCGATCATGTGGCAAGGGTGGCGGAGGATATCCAAAAATACAACGTGGGCGCACTGTGCTTTTTCCAGGGAGGACCCGTTCGCCAGGCCAACCTCACCAATTACTACCAGCGTATTGCCAAAACCCCGCTGATGGTGACGATCGACGGGGAATGGGGACTGGGCATGCGGCTGGACAGCGTAGCCAAATTCCCCTATCAGCTTACACTGGGCGCCATCAGCGATGAGCGGTTGGTATATAAA
Organism: uncultured Chitinophaga sp.; assembly: GCA_964424155.1. GTDB lineage: Bacteria > Bacteroidota > Bacteroidia > Chitinophagales > Chitinophagaceae > JJ008. The sequence continues at coordinate 13,175 of CAYRHU010000054.1, read as the reverse complement.
ATGGGAGTGGCCGTTGGCGAACAGTGCAAACGCATCGGGGTGCATGTCAACTACGCGCCGGTGGTGGATATCAATAATAATCCCAATAATCCTGTGATCGGGTACCGGTCTTTTGGTGAAGACAGGGATAAAGTGTCCAGGTACGGGGTTGCCTATATGAAGGGAATGCAGGATGCCGGCATCATGGCCTGTGCCAAGCATTTTCCCGGGCATGGCGATGTGGATGTGGATTCACACTACGATCTGCCGGTGATCAAAAAAACGATGAGCCAGCTCGATTCCATGGAACTGGTTCCCTTCAGGGCCGTGTTTGATGCCGGTATCGGGAGCGTGATGATCGCTCATTTGTCCATACCATCCATCGATAACACGGCGAACAGGGCCACGTCGATTTCAAAGAACAGCGTGACAGGTCTGCTGCGCGACAAAATGGGTTACGAAGGGCTCACCTTCACCGACGCGCTCGAAATGAAAGGGGTGGCTAAGTATTTCCCGGGTGGGGTGATAGCCGTAGAGGCGCTGATCGCCGGGAATGATATGCTATGCCTGCCGGCCAGCGTACCTGAAACGATCGAAGCGGTGAAAAAAGCGATATCGGAAAAAAGACTGAGTTGGGAAGATATTTATTCAAAACTGAGAAAAGTACTGGCATCCAAATACCAGCTGGGAATGAACCGGGCACAGGTGATCGACACCAGTAATCTCCTGGCCGACCTGAATGCGAAGACCGATTCCATCCGGTACGAAGTGGCGCAGCACAGTATCACGCTCCTTAACCAGGCCAGTATGACGGCTTCCAGGTCCGATTACGCCGTGGTTCCGCTGACCGCTCCCCGGAATCTATCCGGCGGCCGGACCGGTCCGGGCCGGATTGCCTATGTCGGGATCGGCCTCTCCGAAATGAACGAATTTGCCAGGAGGATGCTCAGGGATTTTAAGGCGGATATATTCCTGTTTTCCTATAAAGACGGCCAGGAAAAAATTGATGAGATCATGAACACCCTGCCGAAGGACGGTAAGTACGACGCCATCGTCGTGGGCATCCATAATTATTCACTCCGGCCTGCGGATAATTTCGGCATCAGTCCGGCCGCCCTGAAATTATACCGGCATCTGAATTTTATCAAGACCATTACGCTCACTTTCGGGAACGTGCTGGCCACAAAGAATTTTTGCGACGCCTGGACCCTGCTGGCCTGTTACCAGGATGATAATGTGACCCAGCAGGCGGCTGCCGATTATCTCTCCGGGAAATTCGAATTGAAGGGAAGACTGCCGGTATCGGTGTGCCGCTTCAAATTCGGCGACGGCATCGTTAAAGATCCTGCTGATCCGGCCTGGCACCGGCCCGATGAACTCGCTAAAGTGGATTCGATCGTTGGAGACGCCATGATTCAAAAAGCATTCCCTGGCTGTGTGGTACTGGCCGTACATGATGGTGAGATCGTCATGCACAAAGCATATGGACAGTATAAATATGAAGATTCACCACCCACAAGCCTCGAAAGCATATTCGACCTCGCCTCGGTGACCAAGATCTCCGCCACCACCGTTTCGGTGATGAAACTCTACGAACAGGGAAAACTCGATCTGAACGGTAAGCTCGGCGATTACCTCCCGATAGTAAGGGGAACCAATAAAGCCGGCCTGAAGATAGACGATATCCTCCTGCACCAGGCGGGACTTGTGCCCTTCATCGCGTTTTACAGGGAAACGATCGATGAAAAAACGGGTGTGCCCAACCCGGCTATTTACCGGTCCAAACCGGAACCCGGATTTACCGTACGCGTGGCAGAGAATATTTACATGCGAAACGACTGGGAGGACACGATGTTCAACCGGATCCTGAAAAGTCCGCTGGGCCCGCCAAATAAATATGTTTATAGCGATAATGATTTTATTTTCCTCGGCAAGATCGTTGAACAGATTACCGGGATGACGCTTGACCAGTATGTGCAAAAAACATTTTACCGGCCCATGGGAATGCTGACAACAGGGTATAAGCCGCGGGAACGGTTTCCCGTGGATAAAGTAGTGCCCACGGAAACCGAAAAGCATTTCCGGATGCAAACCACCCAGGCCGATGTGCATGACGAGGGCGCATCCATGTTCGGCGGAGTGGCAGGACATGCGGGGCTCTTTTCAAGCGCCTACGACCTCGCCATGCTTTACCAGATGTTACTGAACGGGGGGGAGTTCAACGGAAACCGTTTTTTGAAAAAAGAAACGATCGATCTTTTCACAGCCTATCACAGTAAGAACAGCAGGAGAGGATATGGATTTGACAAACCGGAAAAGGACAATACCACCCGGCCGGATCCTTATCCTTCCGCTCTCGCCTCGCCGGCCACCTACGGGCACACCGGTTTCACAGGCACCTGTGTATGGGTGGATCCTAAATACAATATTGTGTATGTGTTCCTCTCCAACCGGGTGTATCCTACGAGGAATAACAATAAACTCGGGCAAATGTCTATCCGCGGAAAGATCCAGGACGCGATTTACAGGGCGCTGGGGATATAGAACCAGTAGCAGCATAATTCAACCGGCAAAAATCACAGGGAAGAACAGGAAAGGAATTCAATCCATTCCTGTTTTTGTATCTGACAGGTTTCGCCTGTATAGATCGTTGAAAAACAGGTAGTGGAATTCGGGGTTGAAAATGCCCCGGGTTTTATTTGACAACATTAAACGGTAAGTGTTATTGCTGTTCTTTACTCTGGTTGGGATTATCCTTTCTTTGTTGATTCGGATTCGGGTTGTTCGGCCGTGGCTGGTTTGGATTATTCGGTCTTTGCTGGTTTCTGTTTGGATTTTGTTGTTGTCCGCCACCTTGTTGTTGCCCTTTTTGCCCTGTGCCTTGCTTGTCTGCCGAAGCCTTAGCGGAGGCAGGCCCCTTGTGCCTTTGACCCTGCCGTTGCCCGCCACCCTGTTGCTGACCCCTGTGCCTTGTCCCTTGTGCTTTGTTTCTTGAAGTTTGCTGCTGCTGTTGTTTCTTTTTACGCTCCGCTTTTTCCAGTGTACGAAGACTTATTTGACCAACCAGTTCTACGCTCTCGGGCTCTTTTTCCACCGCTTTGGAAGATACCAGATCTACCGGTTCCAGTTCTTCGGGTCGGATGCCCTGTTGATTCTGCGATTTGATCTTTTTCACCCTGTCGAGGGAAAGCGGGTATTGCTTATTACTGTCGGGCAGGGTGTACCACATCAGGTTTTTGAAAATATCTTTCTTTACCAGGAAGGCATTGCCCTTGGCCACCTGCAGCACATCGCAGTTGTCGGGGAAATGCTGTAATGCGTCGAGATAGGTATCAAGTTCATAATTCAAACAACATTTCAAACGGCCGCACTGTCCGCTGAGTTTGGTTTGATTGATCGAAAGATTTTGATACCGGGCCGCGGCCGTATTCACCGACTTGAATTCGGTAAGCCAGGTGCTGCAGCAGAGTTCACGGCCGCAACTGCCGATACCGCCCACTTTACCGGCCTCCTGTCTTGCGCCTATCTGTCGCATCTCCACTTTCACTTTGAATTCGGATGCATAGACCTTGATCAGTTCCCTGAAATCCACCCGGCCATCGGCGATATAAAAGAACGTGGCTTTGCGGCCATCCGCCTGCATCTCCACCTGGCTGATCTTCATATCCAGTTTGAGTTGCTTCGCGATGGCCCGGCTGCGGATCACGGCTTCGGGTTCTCTTGCCTTATTCTGGTTGCGGATTTCGATATCCCGGTCCGTGGCGCGGCGCAACACTTTCTTCATTTCGGGATTATCTTCCTTCACCCCTCTTTTCTTCATCTGCAATCGGACGATCTCACCTGTAAGAGAAACTTCTCCCACGTCAAACCCGCTCACACCCTCCACGGCGATCAGGTCGCCTTTTTCAAAGGGCTGGAGGGAGGGGTTCCGGTAAAAATCTTTCCGGGTACCCTGGCTGAAACTGACCTCGATCACCTTGCAGGTGGTATTGAGGTCGGCCACAGGGAGGTTGCGCAGCCAGTCGTGGGCGTTCATGCGGTTGCACCCGCCGGAACTGCATCCGCCGTTGCTCCTGCACCCGTTTGGCTTACTCCCGGTGGCCGTACCGCAACCTGAACAACTCATCAGAAACTGTGTAATTAAGAAAAAAAATTAAGCGGGAAATCAACCGGGAGTGAATTAACTATTATCCTTTTTGCATCGCATTTAAACAGCCCGGCACACCCGGATAAGTACGGGAAATGCAGGGGTAATTGCATCGCAAGTAGCTGGTTTGCAAATGTTTATATTGATATTAAACGTACCAGGCATTTTATTAATTCAATTTCTCGGGAATTCCCGATCCGGTGTCACTAATCCTGTTCACATACCGCAATCAATCAAAAATACACATTTCTGGAAATTATGCTGGTTCAACTTTAAATGAAAGGGTAACGGGATAATTATGCGTAAACTACCTTATCCTGAATGATATGGTAAATTTTTATGGTGAGCGCGTGAAAGAGCATTTTACCATGCGCGTTTCGCTCAATATAATAACAAGCCCTGTCAATTTCCTCAATAATGGCTTCCTGCTGTTCTATAGCTGCAATTTTATTCAAACGCTCCGCGAAATCCCTTTCCATCCCGATGGCGCCTGAGGCGTCACCGGTTGCCCGGAGACGGATGGCCTGTTCGAGCAGGTGATTGAAATAGCGGAGAAACTGCTTTTGTTTTTCCCTGCCCAGCCGGCTGATCTCTTCCACCCACTTTGCCTGTGCCACCGGGCCGGTCTTCAGCATCCCGTTCAGCCATTCGCGGAGCAGAACCTGCCAGTCTTCCTCGGCGTGCTGCACCAGTTGCAGGGCCTCCCGGTAGTTGCCTTCACTCACCCCCGCTACCTGGGAAGCAATGGCCGGACTGGTCTTATTCCTGGAAATAAGCGCTTCCTCGATCTCTTTTTTTTCCAGCGCGGGGATCTTTATTAACTGGCAGCGGCTGACAATGGTGGGCAGCACCCCCTCTTCGTTTTCCGCGACCAGGATAAACAGGGTATCGGGCGGTGGTTCTTCGATCAGCTTCAGCAATTTATTACCTTCTGTTCCCAGCAGTTCCGGCATCCACATGATCAGTACCTTGTAACCGCTTTCAAAACTTTTCAGGCTTAGCTTGCGGATAATATCATTGCATTCTTCCGCGGTTATTTTTCCCTGGCTGTTCTCTTTTTCCTTGATCATTTCGATCCAGTCGAATAGGTTGCCATAGGGATTCAGCCGGATGAACTCCCTCCATTCGGTGATGAATTCCGTGGCGATGGGTTTTTCACCGGCTTTCATTGTGACGGTGGGGTAGGAAAAATGAATATCGGGATGGATCAGTTGTGCGGCTTTCAGGCAGGAAGGACAGGCGCCGCAGGAATCGGTTTTCAAAGCAGCCGGCGGGGCCGGTTGTTCAGGTTCCATATCCCCGAAAAGTGATGGCCCCTTTTCTGCAACAGGAACAATTCCGGTACTGCAAACAAGAAATTGAGCAAAGGCCAGCGCCAGTGGCAGCGCCCCGCTTCCTTCTTTACCTAAAAAAAGCAGCGCATGGCTAAGCCGGTTATGCTGCACCAGTTCCGCCAGTTGTTTCTTTACGGAACGCTGTCCTATGATATCGCTGAATTGCACTCACGGCGAAAATAGATCATCCGGGCAATAAAAAAGCGACAACGTTTAACGTGTCGCCCGGGGAGAAACCGGTTCGTGTATCAGTTCAGGTATTTTATTATCTCGTCACTCAAAGGAAGCGTTTTCGGGCTAAACGTGGCCATAAGTTCCCCTTTTTCATTCACCAGGAACTTTCCGAAATTCCAGGTAACCGGGTCGGCCAGTCCTTTGGCGGCTGCCTCGGCTTTTAAGAATTTATACAGGGCATGCATGTCATCTCCCTTAACGGAAATTTTTTCCGCCATCGGGAAACTCACGCCGTAATTCCTTTTACAGAATTCCTTGATCTCTGTATTGGTGCCGGGTTCCTGGTTGCCGAAGTTGTTTGCCGGGAAGCCAACAATGACAAGTTTATCCTTGTATTGCTGATACAGCTTTTCCAATCCTTCATACTGGGGAGTTAGCCCGCAGGCGGAAGCGGTGTTCACGATCAGGATCTTTTTGCCCCTGAATTTGGAAAAATCGATATCTGTTCCCTCGAGACCGGCCACTTTGAAATCATAAATAGAGCCGCCGGCCAGGCCAAGGAATAGTACAGCAGAGAGCATAAATGTTTTCATACAGGAATGTTGAAATGAAAGGCAAAGTTATATCAATTCCGGCTGGGGCCTCCCCAAAATCCTCATAATAAAAATAACGTTGATTTACTGCCGTTCAAAACACCCCAGGTCGGGAATACCGGAGGCCCTGGGTTGGCCGTCCAGGTCGGTGAGAATACCGGTTGCCGTTCCTTTGTTGATGGCAGGTGAGGAAGACTTTAACCTTAAATCATAATAATTACGGGTGGTATTAATGCTGTCGAACTGCGGGTGCTGGTTATTGATCACCTGATTGACCGTACTGTTCAGCGGGGCAGCCTGTACCTTCCACAGGTTATAATCAAACAGCACGTTGAATGCCATGTTGCCGTTCTTTTGAACAGACACTTCATCATTCACCAGGCCGTTCTCACCCCAGAAGATGCAATTTCGGAAAACAGCGTTCAGGCTGGCGTATGAATTGCCTGCGAAATCCGTAAGGGTGAGCACCGGGTCCTTGTGTTCGATGAAACGGTTGCCCCAGGTGGCAACCGTACAATGAGTGAACTGGTAGTCTCCTCCTTTAACCAGGTAGAGGTTCTTTCCGCAATTGGTCACCAGGCAATTCCTGGCGCTGATACTCGACTGCTGTGCGATGATACCGGCATCATACGCATTGTCGATCACACATTCATTCAGGGTAAGTTTCGGGTTGGCATTGGGTGAGGGATCCTGCAGGCCGATCGCCTGGTAGGCATTCCGGATAACCGCGTAGCTGAGTAGATTATCCTTTGAGCCCGAAAGGAAATAAATACCGGGCCAGCTGGCCGGAAGATCCCGGTAAGGTTCATCCAGTCGGTCGCCCTGGAAATAAACCCGGTCCGCCGTATCCTTCAGCCCGTTTACCCGTAATGTGCCGTTCACCACGATCGGGGCATCCGCGTGCACATAGATCCGGCATCCGCTGTTGATCGTAAGCGTTTGATCCGTGTTAACGAGAAGGGACCCGAGAATAACATAGGGCAGGTCATTGTTCCATGTTTCGGGGGCATTCACCACTTTATCCCTGAAAAAATGGGCATTCTGACCCCAGGCCTCGAGTTGCACTTTCCGGTTCCGGCCGTTGTAACTGAATTGGATGCTGTCCCGGATGATAAAGGGGAGATTCCCCGCGCCCGGATCAATGTTTGCCTGTACAAATACATATATGCTGTCGTTGGCCTCTATGATAATATCCCGAAATGTCGTGCCCGCGATCCCATCCACATTCATTTTAAAAGCCGAACCGGAACCGCCCGTCAGTTGAAGGGAGGTCAGTTTTAATTTCTGATCATTCTCATTGATGATCTTGAGGGTGCGATAGGTGGAACCGGCAGTAACGAAGAGCGTATCGAATTTGAGGGTGTCGGTGGAAAGACTGACCCTGGCATCGGGGTGGGTGATAAAGCTTTCTTTCCTGCAGGAATAAAGTAGAATAAACAGGGATATGACCAGGATTCCGGGAAACCTCATGAATCTCAAAAATAGTTCAAAGTATTTGAAATTACCGGGAAGAGAAGCAAAGCGTGGCGATGGACAATTGCACATTTCCGGCCCGTAGCAATTCGGCACCGCAAGCCTCCAGCGTGGCGCCGGTGGTGATCACATCATCTACCAGGAGGATACGCCTGTTGGTGACCCGTGCGGGATCCGGCAAAAAAAATTTCCCCTCCATATTCTTCCAGCGTTCGATACGCCCTTTTTTGGTTTGCGTTTCCGTTTGCTCCGGACGAATGACTGCGTTGTACATTACCGGTATGCCGGTAACGGATGAAATACCCTCGCAAAGAACCGCCGCCTGGTTGTATCCTCTTTTTTTCTCCCTGGCAGGAAAAAGCGGAAGCGGAACCAGGGCATCGGGATCAAATCTTCCGGAATCCCGGAGTTGCTCGCCCATCAGCTTGCCCAGTTGCCGGCCCAGTTCCCGATCTCCTTTGTATTTAAACCGGTGCAACAGGTGCTGCATGAGCGATTCCCGGGTGAAATAATAACGGGCGGTGGCGCCCGACAATGGCAATCTTCCCCAGAAGATCTTTTCAACCGGGTTACCGGCCAATTGCTCAAAATGGGTTTCGGGCATGGCGTGCAGGCAGCGCATGCAAAGGGTGGTGCCGCGGTTGTACAGGTCCCTTCCGCAACCCGTACAGATGTGCGGAAACAGCAGGTGCAGGACGGAATCCTTTATTTCCTGAAACAGTTTCATCCAAACAGGTATCGGTACACTTCCTCCACTCTTCCCATCATCACCACTTCGATCCCGGATGCAGGACCCGGTTTGCCGGTCTTGCTTTTGGAGAGACCCTTTTGGTTGTATTTGGAAACAATGATCTTTTCAAATCCCAGTTTTTCGGCTTCGGCAATCCGTTGTTCAATACGGTTCACCGCGCGGATCTCCCCGCTCAAACCCACCTCCCCGGCAAAACAGATCTGCTGCTGCAGGGGTGTATCCTCGTAAGAAGAAAGCAATGCGCATAAAACCGCCAGGTCGATGGATGGATCCTCCACTTTGAGACCACCCGCGATGTTCAGGAACACATCCTTCACGCCGAAATGAAAACCACCTCTTTTTTCCAGTACGGCCAGTAGTAATTGCAGCCTGCGCAGGTCAAAACCGCTTACGGTGCGCTGCGGTGTTCCGTAAACCGACTGGGTAACCAGCGCCTGCACTTCGATCAGGAGGGGTCGAATGCCTTCGATCGTCGCGGCGATGGCTATCCCGCTCAACTGGTCTTCTTTTTGTGTGATCAGGATCTCACTGGGATTCAGCACACCCCGCATACCCGCATCGGTCATTTCGTAAATACCCAGTTCGGCCGTGCTACCAAACCGGTTCTTGAGGGTGCGCAATATGCGGTATGCATAATGACGGTCGCCTTCGAACTGGAGCACCGTATCCACCATATGCTCCAGGATCTTGGGTCCCGCAATGCTGCCATCCTTGGTGATATGACCGATCAGGAATACGGGCGTATTGGTTTCTTTGGCAAATCGCTGGAACTCGGCGGCGCATTCCCGTATCTGGGAAACGCTTCCGGGCGAGGAATCGATCAGCGGCGTGTGCAGGGTCTGGATCGAATCCACGATCACAAGCCGGGGCCTGAGTTTTTTTATCTCCTGGAAAATAACCTGGGTGGATGTTTCCGTCAGCAGGTAGAAATGATCATTATGCAATCCCAGCCGGTCGGCCCGCATCTTGATCTGCTGTTCACTTTCTTCACCACTGATATAAAGCACCGGAATATCTTTTAGCCAGAGTCCGTTCTGCAGGAACAGGGTGGATTTACCGATACCCGGTTCACCCGCTACCAGTACCAGGCTGCCGGGTACGATCCCTCCGCCCAATACCCGGTTCAGTTCGGGGTCCGCGCTTTGCATTCTTTTTTCTTCGCTTCCGCTGATTTCGTTCAGGAGGATCGTACGGGCCGTTCTTTTTTCTGCATGGTAGTCTTTCCAGCCGTTCTTATTTGAATCGTCTTTATGTATCAACTCCTCTACGAACGTGTTCCATTGCCCGCAGGAAGGACACTGACCCACCCATTTCACACTTTCATATCCGCAGTTCTGGCAAAAAAAAGAGGTCTTCACCTTGCTCATAAAATAAAATTAAATGATTCGGCCGTCTTACTACGGATGTTTGAACAACGATAGCCCGTGAAAAAAACGAAACCCGTATTTGTTTGAAAAAAACTGACCGGAACTGGTAATGAAGAATTGATTTCGGTGGCGCTTTATTAAATGTAAAAAGGGCCAATCTGACGATTGACCCCCCTTACTTACTAACCCATTAAATTCTATTGCTAAGTTACAATTATGCGTCACATTTCAAAATAAATTTTTAATGCTGTGCATAACTTTCAAACCCGGATTTCTAATCAGGTACAAAGGCTCAAACCTGCAATTATAGTAGTTTATGTCATTGAAATACAATTGTTTATAAAAATCCTTCATTTGTAAAGTCCTGAAAATATTTATCCCTGAAATCTCATCAAATCATTCGCTGAATGACAAAACGACGGGAAAAAACCGGGCAAACCGATTGGTAGCAAATTTGTTATAATTGATGTCTAAAAGGGATAAAATATGATGATGTCAAATGAGATTTTTGTGGTTTCGCTGATCTTCCTGGGGATCAGTTTTCTGGTGTCCAGCATCCTGAAGGGCAAATTCACCCGGTACAGCAAAATTGGCCTGGCCAACGGACTTTCGGGCCGGGAAATTGCCGAAAAAATGCTCCGGGAGAATGGCATTTATGATGTAAAAGTGACCGCTGTGGACGGGTTCCTGAGCGACCACTATAACCCCATCACTAAGACCGTGAGTCTCAGTCCGGATGTATATAACGGCACCAGCGTTTCAGCGGCAGCTGTGGCGGCCCACGAATGCGGGCATGCGGTTCAGCATGCCACGCAATACGGGCCCCTGATGTTCAGGAGCCGGATGGTGCCGGTCGTCCAGGTCAGTTCCATGCTGGTCAACTGGATCCTCCTGGCGGGTATGATCGTTGTGGCTACCACCAATAATCCCACCATCCTGCTGGTCGGTATTGTGGCCATGAGCCTGACCGTTTTATTTACCCTGGTGACCCTCCCGGTTGAATTCGATGCCAGCAAAAGGGCCCTTGCCTGGCTGGATCGGACCAATATTACCAACAGCACCGAATATCCCAAGGCAAAGGATGCCCTGAAATGGGCGGCAACCACCTATGTAGTGGCGGCCCTGGCAGCCGTGGTTCAGCTGATACAGTATATCATGATCTATATGAATGCCCGTGACAGGAGCTGATGGGGGTGGGCTATAGTGAATAGGCAATGACGTGATTATGCTAACAGCTTTTTAATTGGCACTGACTCCCGTTTGGATGGAGGAAATGTTCAATGTTCAACGCTCAATAATCAATGAACACCATTCAATGAATATTGAGCGTTGAACATTGAACATATAAGTTGGGGAGAGTAAATTCAGCAACTGTAGTAAAACCAGCATTAACACGCCATTCACCATTCACTATTCACCATTCACAATTTGATTTCCTCGTCCCGCTGATCAAAGAAACGGTACTCCGTGAGATGGTAATTACTGTCCTGTTCAACTTTGATCCGCTGTCCGAACTTCTTTTTCCATTTGGCGATCTTATTGTTCCAGAACCAGCCCTTGGTGAGGTAAGCGAAGAGGATGGGGTGGACTACCAGTTTCAGTCCGCCGTGTTTATGGGTTACCAGGTAGGCCACGTTCTTTTCAATTTCGTCTTCGAGAAGGAGCGTAGAGGAAATTTTGCCGGTGCCGTTGCAACTGGGGCAGATCTCGGACGTGTTGATATTCACTTCCGGTTTCATTCGCTGACGGGTGATCTGCATGATCCCGAACTTGGAAATGGGAAGAACGGCATGTTTGGCCCTGTCGGGTTTCATGAACTCCTCCATTTTCTCCATCAGTTTCCTCTTGTTCTCCGGGAGTTTCATATCGATGAAATCCACCACGATGATCCCGCCCAGGTCGCGCAGTCTTAACTGCCGGGCGATTTCATCGGCGGCTTCCAGGTTGGTTTCAATGGCATTCTGTTCCTGGTTATTACTAACGCTCTTGTAACCGCTGTTCACATCGATCACATGCAGGGCCTCCGTATGTTCGATGATCAGGTAGGCGCCGCTGTCGAGGTTGACCGTTTTGCCGAATGACGATTTCACCTGCTTGGTGATACCGAATGAGTCGAATATGGGTGAACCGTTCTGGTAATAGGAAACGATGTCGGCTTTTTCGGGAGCGATCCGCTGGATATAGCTCTTGGTGTCGGCGAAAATGGTGCGGTCGTTCACCACGATCCGGTTAAAATCCTCATTGAGCAAATCGCGGAGGATACTTGTGGTCTTGGTTTGCTCACTCAGTACCCGGGTGGGGGGAACGGCGCCTTTCAGGTTTTGCTGGATCGTCTTCCACATGGCTACCAGGGCCGACAGATCCTCGTGCAGTTCGGCCGTATTCTTGCCTTCGGCGGCGGTACGGACGATGACCCCGAAATTCCTGGACTTGATGGCCTCCACGATCTTTTGCAGCCTTTTTCTCTCTTCGGAAGAATGGATCTTCCTGGAAACCGCCACGATATCATTGAAGGGGGTAAGCACTACGAACCGGCCCGGAAGCGAGATCTCGCAGCTCAGGCGGGGGCCCTTGGCCGCGATCGGTTCTTTCAGAATCTGAACCAGGATATTGGGCTTGCCGTTCAGTACCTCATTGATCTTACCGGTCTTGATGATCTCCGGCTCCACGGTGAATTTGGAAAAATCGAGCCCCTGTTCACTTTTATCGTTCATGCACATATGGGTGAACTTCAGCAGGGATCTGGCATAGGGACTCAGGTCGGTATAGTGCAGGAAAGCGTCCTTTTCAAATCCCACATCCACAAATGCGGCATTCAGACCGGGGATCAGTTTCTTTACCTTGCCCAGGTAAAGATCACCAACGGCAAAACGCGCATCGCTTTTTTCGCTGTGCAGTTCTACCAGCTTCCGGTCCTCGAGCAGGGCGATTTCTACACCCTGCGGGGCTGCATTAATAATTAGTTCCTTGTTCATTACAGCTTAACATGAATCACCTTGATGCTGTAAAACACCGGTCTGAATGATCTCCGTATGAATGCTGAGAGTCGTTACTGCAGGATGGATTGCTGAAGTCCCGATAGCTTTCGGGCGGCGGGGTGCAATGATACGGCTGGCAACCGGTGGACAGAGAAAAGAGTCGGGAGTCGTTAGTCGGGAGCCGGGAGTCAGGTGCTTACAATACATGTTTTAACTCCTGACTCCCGACTCCCGGTTCCAGACTATTTATTCCTCTTCTTATGACGGTTCTTTCTCAGTCTTTTTTTACGCTTGTGCGTCGCGATTTTATGACGCTTCCTTTTTTTACCACAAGGCATACTCAAATCTTTTTTTGATCTTGTTTATAATAAGTTTTCTT